>CACWYF010000031.1 GCA_902765035.1 uncultured Eubacteriales bacterium | reverse complement strand
TATCACATGGCAGCTGCTGTAAGGGATCAGATTCTCGGTAATGAAATAGAGCGACAGATAGACCACCCATCCGCCGAGGAGTTTGATATGCGAAAAACGGGGCTCGTTCAGACGTGACAGTCTGAACTCCCTGTAGTCCACCTCAGGTTCTCTGAACCTTCTCCTATTCATACTGAAGCTGTTCGAACCGAACCTGCTCATTCTCCTTATACTCCCTGTTTGTCGGATACTGTCCTGACGGCATGTTAGGATACGGGACCACCGTATGTTCCGGAAGGCTCCTTGCTATCTCTGTTATGCCGTCCATCATAGCCTTGGCTATGCGCTTTCTTTCCTGTTCTGCCGGCGCGCTGTGATCATATCTTACAGGCTTTCCGAAATACAGCTTCCTGAGCCTCGGTGCCGTATACATCGGGACAAAGCACACTTCCCTGCCTGTCCTGCGGTAATACATCTTCGCCACATCGACGAACCTGTCCTGAAACTCCCACACAAGATTGTTGTACGGGACATTGTGTTCAGGGAAGATGACGATATCCGTCCCCTCTTCAAGCTTTCTTACGGTATCTCTGAATGTTGAGAGAAGTCTTGTGTCATGATAAACGCCAATGCATTTTGCATTGTTGAATATGCATACAGCAAGCGGCGCAATTATATACGACAGTATTCTGAATGCCCATTTGATATATGCAGGCTTCTCCCCCCAGAAGTCCGTGTATGCGTAATCAGGCACTTCTCTGAGCTTCATCATCTGCCCCGCCGTCCAGGTGCTGTGTTCACGCGGAAAATACAGCTCGCAGGATATCGGTCCGTTCATCTTGGCATGGTTGCCGACAGCGATGACAGCCTCATCAGGAAGGTTCCCGGTCCCCTCTGACTTTATTTCAGGATAGAAAAGCCATATGAAGAACCGGATGATCCTGTATACCGCATATGTTATTTTTTCCTTCAACTCCGGTCCCCCCGTTTCCATACATTTTTTATTTCTGAAGAAATGGTTCCATCAGAAAAACAGCACTATAATACCACCGCAATCTGAAGGTATCATGTGCTGTCTGAGATACGGGACAAAATATCCCGAAATCATCCCGCAACCTGTTGCCGCAGGATGTCCGGCAGTTGGTTTGCTGCCGTTACTTTATAAGTCCCAGTTTCTTCGCCTCAGCTATGATCCCCGGCATGTCCTTGAGTGAAACGTCGACATCGTGGTCGCTTGCGAACGTCAGGAATTCCTTCATAGTGATCTTGCCGTCAGCAAGGATGCCATCCACTTCCTTCTTAAGTTCAGGATCTGTGTCATACTGCTTTACGAGTTCTTCTACTGTTGCCATGTTCTTTCCTTTCCTGTTCTGCCGTCCTGTCTGCCGTCCTGTCTGCCGTCCTGTCTGCCGTTACTGTAATGCTGCCTCTCCGCAGTCTTCTGATATAAATTCTACTCCGGACATGCATATTTCTCAACGATGTGCCATGCAGCCCTTATGCCGTCGCACGCCGCCGAAGTGATCCCGCCTGCATATCCGGCGCCCTCGCCTGCAGGATATATCCCGCCTATGCTGCTCTCGCCCGTTTCTCCTCTCAATATCCTAACAGGGGAAGAGCTCCGGGTCTCAACTGCTGTGACGACACCGTCCGGATCATCATATCCGTGTATTCTGCGGGCAAAATGCGGTACGGCTTCGCGCAGTGCTTCCGACGCGAATCCCGGAAGCGAGTCGATCACGCTGCGTGCCGGTCCGGATTCACCTTCGAGGAAATCCTTCATGCTGCACCTCGGCGGAGTATAACCGCCGCCTCCGTTTCTGAAAGCAAGTCTCTCGTACTTCTCCTGGAACCTTACACCTGCAAGAACATCATCAGAGCCGAAATCCTCAGTCTTTACATCGCAGAGGATCCCGCTGTTTGCGGTTCCGCTGTCTCTTCTCCGTCTGCTCATGCCGTTGACACACAGCTCGCCTTCTGCCGTAGTGCACACGACAACTTCACCGCCAGGGCACATGCAGAAGGAATACACCCCGCGCCCGTTGGAGGCTTTGTAATTGATCTTATAGTCAGCCGGAGGAAGCCTTCCCGGTTCCTTCTCAGCACTGAGGGCATCTGTTATCCTGCCGCAGTTCTCCGGTCCGTACTGAGCAGCATCTATCATTGACTGCGGATGCTCCATCCTTACGCCTAAGGAAAAAGGCTTCTGCTGCATCACGATCCCGGAATCGTTTATCATGGCAAAAGTATCCCTTGCGCTGTGCCCGACAGCCAGGATGAGCGTGTCTGTCTCTATTGTTTCAGACGCATCAGCGCGGTTGTCCTTCCCGCTCTCTCCTTTGACATGAGTCACTGTGATCCCTTTGAGATGTCCGTCCTCAGTAAGCAGTGAATCGAGTCTCGTATTGAATCTGACTTCACCGCCCAGGCTTTCTATCTTATTCCTTATATTGACTATTACAGTTTTCAGGACGTCAGTTCCTATATGCGGCTTCGCAAGGTACATTATCTCATCACCTGCACCTGCATCACGGAACTCCGCAAGCACCTGCCTTATGAGGCTGTCTTTGATGCCTGTTCCTATCTTGCCGTCAGAAAATGTTCCGGCGCCGCCTTCACCGAAGAGCATGTTGGCGTCCGGATCAAGCACACCTTCTTCTCTGAATCTCTCAACGGCTGCAGCTCTTTCATCCATTGATGGCCCTCGCTCTATGATCAGCGGTCTGTATCCGAGCTTCGCAAGCTCAATGCCCGCAAAGAGTCCGCACGGACCGGCTCCGACTATGACCGGTCTTCCGTTCATCACAGTATCACCGGGTTCAGGCGGAGTGACTTTTTCCTTTTCTTCGTCGACCTGTGCCAGGCCGTTTACCTTGCGCTTTATCTTTTTTTCTGTAACAAAATCCACCGTATATACAAACTGTATATGCGGCTTTTTCCTCGAGTCCACCGACTTGCGCCTTATCTCCCACCTGGAGATGTCGTCCCGTCTGAGTCCTGTCCTGTGCGCGATCAGTCCCGGTAGATCGCTCACAGGGACGTCTATATCTGTTTTTATCTCATTGATCCTGTATTTCATGGGTACATTATACACGAAAACAGCCCGCTTGAAGCGGGCTGCAGCGGTTTTCACAGATTAATATATTCACTTATGACTGTCAGACGTCAGGATAGCATGTGCCGCCCCGATCCCTGTCAGCCATGCATTGCTGAGGTTATATCCTCCGCACATATAGTCTCTGTCCGCAAGCTCTCCTGTTATGAACAGGCCCGGGGTTATAAGCGAGCCGCCTGTGACTGGGTCAAGCTCATCAAGACTGACTCCGCCTGATGTCGCCTGCGCTTCCTTCCAGCCCTTAAGTCTCTCAGGATGGAACGTGAGACCGTGTACCTGATGGGATATCGCGAGTATGTCAGCATCTGTGAGATCCCCGACTTCCTTCTCAGCAAGATTCTCATCGCATGCTTCTCCGCACGCCTTTTTAAGTACATATCCGGCTATGTTTGCCTTGAGGACTGTCCTGAGAACATCAGCAGTCTTCTCTCCGGAGAAGGCATGCTTCTGTCTGTCTCTCAGAAACTCCGTTATATCTCCGTCAGGGAAAAGATCTGCCCTTACAGCAAAGTCTTCCAGGCTCTCGCCCTTCGACCTGTCATATCTCATATGCCTGGTCATATTGAAGATGCATATACCGGACAGGCCGTATTTAGTGAACTGTATCTCACCTGTTTCCATGAACAGCTCCGCGCCGTCAACTGAACACCCAGCATCATCCGTATTCTTAATGAGAGCGACAGTTCCTCTTGTCCTTGTCCCTGCCAGACACACGGCGTCATTCTCATCCCTGCTGCCCCACTCCCTGCATTCCACAGGTGTCAGGACCGGTACGGGAGTCACGATGCTGTGTCCAAAACTCCTTGCGATGCCGTAGCCGTCCCCTGTCGTGCCGAACATAGGGCCGGCCTTGCCGCCGCATGCCAGGATAAGATATTCCGATGTGATGGTGCAGGATTCTCTTCCGCCTGCTGTCTTCAGTTCAAAGGAAGTCGCAAAACGTGATTCTCCTGCGGCACACGCCGAAGTGACCTCTGCATCTGTTATGATCCTTGCCCCGAGCTCTTCCGCACGGCTTATGAGAAGCTCAGCTGCATCAGCAGCCGACTCCGAATAAGGATATACAAGGCCGTTATCATAAGTCCTGGTGACGAGCCCTATCGAAGTGAAGAACTTCAGTATCTCCGTGTAGCCCTCTGCATCGCGGTTGGTGATGTTGCAGCGGCCGTTTCCGGTAGCTCTTATCTTGCGTGCAGGCACATCATTCTTTTCAATGATCACTACGCTCAGCGAAGGATCATTCATCCTGAGTTCTATTGCCGCAGCAAGTCCGGAAGCGCCTGCTCCCACGATGACTGCGTCTGCATATTCAATTATGTTCCTGCTGTTCTGTCTGCTCATTTATTTTCCGGTATTGCGGTCCGTACTGCCAAAACCGCCCGACCTTGCTTCATCAGACTCAGCACCATCCGGAATGTCATAGCTGACGACGATGCCCTGAGCGAACGCTTTGCTCTCAGACAGCGGTACTGTCTGTTCTGACGGGTTATCCATGCTGATTATTATGTGGCCTTCATTGTCAGAGTCGCAGTAGTCAGCATCGATTATACCTACAGTATTGGTAAGCCTGATGCCATATTTAAACCCCAGACCGCTCCTCGGGACTATCATAAGCACTTTGCCCCTGTCCGCTCCGTCTCTGTCTGTGACCCAGCGGATACCCGTAGCGATCCTGAATCTCGAGCCCGGCTCAAAATCCAGATTGAACGGCATGAAGAAGTCGCAGCCGGCAGATGATGCCGTTGCCTGTTTTGGCAGCTTTATCGCATCATACCATTCCCTGAGTTCCCTGTCCGGGAGCCCCTTGATGCCGCAGTCCTTCTTCCACTGTTTATATGATACTTTCTCAAAGTGTGACATTCTTATTACCCTGTTTTAATTCGCGACCTTGTGGAGCGAATTAGAAGGTTTCCGTCCATACGGCAACGCCGTATGATCCGAAGGAAACCTTACTTGTCGCTTGCTCCGCTGATGGCTCTCTTGAGAACGTCAGCCATGTCTGTCTTCTCCCACTTGACGTCGAGATCGGTTCTGCCCATGTGGCCGTATGCCGCAAGATGTCTGTACTGAGGCCTGTCAAGTTCAAGCTTTCTGATGATAGCAGCAGGTCTCATGTCGAAGTACTCGCGGATAAGCACTGCGATCTTCTCGTCGCTGAAGAGGCTTGTTCCGAATGTATCAACGCTTACTGATACAGGCTCTGCAACGCCGATAGCATAGGCAAGCTGGATCTCGCATACGTCAGCGATACCGGCTGCAACAATGTTCTTTGCGATGTAGCGTGCCATGTAGGCAGCTGACCTGTCTACCTTCGTAGGGTCCTTGCCCGAGAAAGCGCCGCCGCCGTGTGATGAGTGTCCGCCGTATGTGTCAACTATAATCTTTCTTCCGGTAAGTCCGGAGTCTCCCATAGGTCCGCCGATGACGAATCTGCCTGTAGGGTTGACGTAGAACTTGGTCTCTCCGTCCAGGAGGTCTTCAGGAATAACAGGTCTGATGACATACTTCATCATGTCCTCTCTTACCTGCTCGAGGCTGACGTCAGCACTGTGCTGTGTGGAAACTACTACTGTGTCGATTCTTACGATTTCCCCGTCATCATACTCGACTGTGACCTGTGTCTTTCCGTCAGGTCCGAGGTATGGCAGAGTGCCGTCCTTTCTGACTGCAGCGAGCTTCTTGGCCATGCTGTGGGCAAGCTGTGCCGACATAGGCATGAGCTCCTTCGTCTCTGTGCAGGCATAACCGAACATCATGCCCTGGTCTCCTGCTCCGATAAGAGCATCCTCGCCCTTCTGGCTGCCTTCCTTGCTCTCATAGGACTCATTGACTCCCATTGCGATGTCTGCGGACTGCTCTTCCATATGAACGATGATGTCACAGGTGTTTCCGTCAAAACATACGTCGTCTGAGTCATAGCCTATCTCGCAGATAGTCTTTCTTGCGATAGACTCATAGTCAACGTCAAAGTTTCCGGAGGCTTCTCCGAATATCATCAGGAAGCCGGTCTTGGTAGCGCACTCGCAGGCAACGTGTGCCTTAGGGTCCTGCGCCAGGATGGCGTCAAGCACTGCATCAGATACCTGATCACATACCTTATCCGGATGTCCTTCTGTTACTGATTCTGATGTAAACAATCTTCTCATGTATATAATCCCCTGTTCTCAGCCATAAAAAAATCCCTCTGCCGCACGCAGAGAGATACACATACCTCATCTGCCGGGGAATGGCTGCTCCCCGTGGGAATTGGCACCTTCACCCCCGGGTGAGGTTGCCGCGAGATCACAGGGCCCATTCCCTCCCTCGCTCTTAATAAGGCTGTTATTTATTATAGTCAGACTTTCGCTGATGTCAATCGAATTATGGGAGAAAACCCGTTCACTTACATGCCCGGGTCTGTCTGATCATTTTTCAGGCAGGAAAGGAACATCCGAAAGCAGATCCTTGCCCTTGCCGCCCTTTATATATGCTTCGATAATGTCGACTGCACCCTCGACGCCTGCACGGCTCGTGTTGATCAGAAGATCATAGACATCTCTGCCGCCCCACTTGTTGTCAGTGTAGAACTCGTAGTATCTGCGGCGCTGCTTATCTATCTGCTTGACCTTCTTCTCCATTGCGTATGCATCTGCATTCTCGTCAGGGAATCTTGTCTTGGCAACTTCGAGATTTCTCTTCACTCTCTCCTCGATAGGTGCAAAGATGAAAATGCTCACATGATCCTCGTCGCTGAGGATGTAGTCTGCAGCTCTTCCGACGATAACGCAGCTTCCCTCCTGTGCTATCTCTCTTATGATCCTGAATTCCTCTTCCTGGATCCTGGAGAACGGCGAAGGCTGGAATGTATCAATCCCGGTAAAGAGAGAGGAAACCGTGTAGTCAGGTGCCTTCTCGTCATTAGCCTTGATGTATTCCTCATGATATCCGGTATTGGCAGCAGCTCTAGCGATGATCTCATCATCATAGAAAGGAACCCCGAGTCTTTCTGCAAGTCTTCTTCCTACCTCGTGTCCGCCGCTTCCGAATTCCCTGTCTATAGTTATGATAACCTTATGGTCCAGCATATTTATCTCCTCCCGTTGCAGTGCGCTCTGCCGCTTTCCACTGCTGTTCTCTGATGCTATTTTACCACTTCAGCTGCCGCCGTGGCAAAGGCCTTCATATCCTTTACGTCAGTGAAGAGTGCGCGCGCATTGTCGTCTCTTCCGCCGCCGCGGCCGTTGAATGTTTTCGCATTCTCTTTTACGAACTGGCCGCATTTCACATCTCCGGATGAAAGCAGCAGACAGGTCTTTGCTTCAGGCTGCATGAGTATGAGCAGGATCCCTTCAGCTTCTTTTATTACCGCAAAGCCGAGCTTGAGAAGCTCATCCGCAGTGAGAAGGCTGGTCGAATAAGTGAAAGATCTGCATCCGTCAGCCTCTATCTGTCTCAGGATATCCTCTTTCTCCTTTTCGGATACATAGGATGCGAAGGACGCCACTCTTCCCTTGAGAGCGCTTATGCTCTCTGCCTCGCTGTCGAGTCTTGAAGGAAGGTCTTCAGGGCTGCAGGAGTATCTTTTGGAAACTCCGGTAAGAATGGAGAAATCTCCGGCAAGCTTATCGAAGGCTCTCTTCCCGCAGTCGAAGAACACCCTGTTCATGCCCTTGTTCGGCTCACATTTATACAGTGACACCAGTCCCACCTGTCCAGTGGAAGAAGGATGTGTACCGCAGCATGCGATGCAGTCGAACGGATCTTCAATGTCACCTACTGTGACAACGGAGACCCTGCCGTCATGCGGCACCTGCTTTCTTACAGGAAGTGCCAGCGATGACTCATAATCATCGAACCATGTCACCGTTACCGGAAGATCAGCCCACACAGCGCTGTTTACCATATTCTGTGCAAGGTCAAGTTCCTCTTCCGTAAGCATCCTGCCGTCAAGATCTATATCGATGGTGATATAGTCCTCGCCCATATGGAATCCCTTGTTCACTCCGCCGAAGAGATTGTGGAATGCTCCGCTGAGCATATGCTCGCCGAGATGTCTCTGCATGTTGATGAATCTGGCATCCCAGTCTATAGTCAGAGTCACTTCATCGCCTTCATGGAAGGTTCCTGCCGGTGCATCCGTATAGTGCCACACAGGTCCTTCGAGGCTCTTGTCATGAGCTGATGTGACTTCAAACAGTCTGTCTCCAAGGGACACTGTTCCGGTGTCGCTCGGCTGTCCTCCGCCTTCCGGATAGAAGACTGAATCCTCACAGGAAATGATGTCCAGTCCGTTCTTTTCTTGTACTTCACTTACCCTTGTGACACAGGTAACGGCGTACTGATCTGTTCTGTAAATTCTGCTCATGGTCTCAAAATGCCTTCTTTCTGCGTGTTTCACGGATTCTTAAAAAACGTTTCACGAAATCGAACAAAATCCGTCTTTTCATCTTCTGAAAAATTGTGGATAAATCCTGTTGACATATGGATAAAAACCTTTTCAACGTTGAAATTTCAACGTTTCAGAGCCTGAAGTTTTCCACATGAATAAGTGGATAAAAATGTATACGATTTTTGTCAACCATGTGGAAAAACTCTGCATCTTAGCGATTTTCAGCACTTTGAGTCGTGTTGAAAAATCCTCTTCAAAAAAACGAACAAAACCTTCCTGATAATTATTTTATGTTAAGTCTCTTGTTTTTTTGAGTATAACGGTATGTCATTTCTTGAGTGATCTGACAAAATCATCAGCTCTCCGGCGTCTGCTCGATCAGGTCTGCAAAGTATGCTCCGTGCGTGTGGCAGAGTGTGTGGAAAATCGGTGTTTCGATCATGAATCTGCCACTGAGCTTAAGGTAAGGAGCATAAAATGACATTGCCGTAGCATTGTCCAACATGCTTATCCTTGTCATCTCATTGCTCATGAGTACGAACTCCCCTCCTATGGACAGAAGTGCATATCCGTACACATCATCGCCGAGCCTGTAGTCACTCTTATTGACATGAGAGTTGTCCTTGTTGGAAATGGTGTACAGCCAGCCGTTAGGAACTATGGACTGCTCTGCCGAAATAAGAGGTGCGATGTTCCTGCCGTCAAACCCGTTGAGGATATTGTC
>CACWYF010000030.1 GCA_902765035.1 uncultured Eubacteriales bacterium | reverse complement strand
GCAAAGAATCCTGAATGGAAGATCTACAAGAATACAATAATCGGCGGAAACGGATCCATGCCGACCTATTCGACAGGCGGCGCTTATGCGTATGTCATGACGCAGGATCCGGACAGCATAGAAAATGCAAAGACACTTATGAACGCTGTCCTTGAAGGAAAGACTCTTGCCAAGGACGATGATGATAATGTATACGTAGTCAGCGAAGACGGATCCGGAGAAGACGGAGAAGGCGGAGTAGACGGAGAAGCTGAATGATAGACAATCTTACGGGGTTACTTCTTAGTATCAAGATAACGGATATCATAGATATCCTTATTGTTGCATACATCCTGTACAGAGTGCTCGGAATGATCAAGGAGACCAGAGCACAGCAGCTGTTCAGGGGAGTACTTTTGATTGTCGGCGTTTTCCTTGCGTCAGAACTCTTTGAACTGAGTCTTCTCAACTGGCTCCTGACAAGACTTATCACCGTAGGTCTTATCGGAGTAATGATAGTGTTCCAGCCGGAGATACGGCGTGCGCTCGAACAGATAGGGCGCAGGGGAGCTCTTACGAGTCAGTTCAGAGACATTGGCAAGGAGGAGATGTATGCGACCGTTCACAAAATTGTGGATGCTGTCGATGACTTCTCATCAACGAGGACTGGAGCTCTTATCGCGATCGAGCGTGAGACTACCCTGAATGATATCATCGAGACCGGCGTGATAGTTGATGCCGAGATATCCGTAAGACTTCTCGGAAACCTCTTCTACGAGGGATCGCCGCTTCACGACGGAGCTGTCATCATAAGAGGACTGAGGATACATGCAGCGAGCTGCGTTCTGCCTCTTACAAACAGGACCAGTATAGGCAAGAACCTCGGAACAAGGCACAGAGCCGGAGTCGGACTCAGTGAGGTTTCGGATGCATTCATAATCATAGTTTCCGAGGAAACGGGTGCGATATCTGTTGCCCGCAACGGAACACTCAGAAGATTCCTTGATCTCAAGACACTCGAGAAGATGCTTCTCGATGTATACCTGCCGTCAGGAGATGCGAATGAATCGTTCATTTCCAGACTGCTGAAGGGAGGCAAGAAGGATGAGTGAAAGCGGACGCAAGATACTTAATATAATCATAGCGATAATCGTTTCGATTGGCGGATGGACGTATGTGGTATACAATAATGACCCTATGACCGAAGTCAGATACAAGGACATCCCGGTAACTTTCGTCGGGGAACACGAACTCGCCAACAGAGGCCTGGGGGTCGCTCAGACGAGCACGGAGCTCATTGATGTCACACTCAGACAGAAGAGGATCGATACGAATCAGATCTCGGCAGATGACATTACTGTAATAGCAGATGTCAGCGATGCAGCCGAGGGCGAAAACGGGATCAGCCTTCAGATCAGCGGGCCGTCAGGAACACAGGTCGCTGATGCAGAGAGACGTGCCATAGCTGTTGAGGTAGAGGAGTCAGATACAGTAGAAAAAGAAATCTATGTGGAATACAGGGATGATCCTGAGGGGATCGAACCTGTGACCAGCAACATGACTTCCACCAGGGCTACGGTGATGGGGGCAAAATCAGAGGTCGAACGCGTCGACAAGGTAACAGCTCTCATTTCATACAGCGACACGAACAACAGAGTCTGGAACTTTACAACAGGCCTTACGGCTCTTGATAAAGATGGGGATGCTATCGGACATCTTGTAATATACCCTGATGAGATCAACTTCAAGGCGTACACCGGAGTCAGGAAGACTGTTCAGCTGAATGTCGTCACAGATGAAAAGAAGGAAACTGCAGAAGATGAGGATGACGGCTACACAAGAACGTACAGTGCTCCGGATACTATTGTGATCAAGGGTTCAGAGGACGCCGTCGCGGGTATCACTTCGGTATCCACTAAGCTGATCGACATAGATAACATGTATGAGGATCAGGAAGTGGAACTTGAATACGATCTGCCTGAAGGAGTGCACATCGCTTATGAATCCGAAGGCCTCGTGATGAAGGTGAAAGTAGCCAGAACCGAATCAGAGACGGATGACTGACGGCACCGTCAGACATAAAAGCAGGACAGGATAAACAGGACATAACAGAAGACGCCGGCATCGTGATGATGCGCGGCGTCTTTTGAGTTGATATTACTGTCAGCATGCAGGCTTATGCCTTAACGGATCCTGATCTGGCTAGTCCCACAGATTCACCGGATAGAAACCTTCCGCCTTGAGTGATGCGAATTTTGCAACTACCTCAGGCTTGTCTTCCTTGTATGTAACACCGAACCACTTGTCGGAGGAGGTCAGCACTTCATAAGTCGCTGTTCCTTCTGCGATCTGCCTGTTGATCGGTGTCTGGATGTAGTACTCGCCCTTCATCGGGTTGACCTTCATGATGGTCTCAAGCGCCTCTGCGAATCCGGATTTAAGAACTTCCATGTATTCTGCAGAGAATCCCCACAGGTTCATTGATACCGGTGAGTCGCTCGGGATAACCTCCTTGGTGCCGTCCTCGTGAGTGTCGGTCACTTTGCCTGCGAGAGGGTTAGGTGTTCCGTCCTCATTCAGCTCAGGCTCCTTTGCGACCTTGAGGTGCTCAACTATATCAGTGAGCTTTCCGTCCGAGGCCCTGCATATTCCGCGGGAAACTGTTCCGTTCTCGGACAGTGTGTTCTCGATCTCAAATCCTACCATGCAGTTGTGAGATGCATCAGCTTTGGTTGTAAGGAAATCGTAGATCTTGACGAATCCTTCCTTGCCGTAATAATCGTCAGCGTTTATGACGGCAAAAGGTGCGTCGATTATGTCTCTTGCCGAAAGAACAGCCTGACCTGTGCCCCATGGCTTGGTCCTGCCTTCAGGAAGGGTAAAGCCCTCAGGAAGGTCGGTTCCCTCCTGGAAAGCGTAGTATGTTTCATACTTCCTGCCTGCGCCGTTCTCGATGTGCTCTTTGAAGACTTCCTCAAAATCATGCTTGATGATGAAGCATACTCTTCTGAATCCTGCCTCCCATGCATCATAGAGACTGAAGTCCATGATGATGTCACCCTGCTCGGTGATCTTGTCGAGCTGCTTGTTTCCGCCGTATCTGCTGCCCATTCCTGCAGCCATGATTACCAGAATCGGTTCCATGTTCAAATGTTCCTCCGTGTAAAGTTTTTTCTGATCGTTTCAATTTGGTGGTGTCGGTTAGCCCAGCTGTGCACTGAGTCTCTCGCGGACCTTGTCCTCGCCCATGATCTGCTGTATCGCCCATACATCCGGTGAAGTCGCTCTTCCCATCAGTGCGATACGGATCACAGTGCTGACATGTCCGACGTGTCCCTTATACTCTTCAGGATGTTTCTTGAAGTCCTTAGGCTTGGCCGCATATCCGAGGTCGACAGCGATCTGTCTGATCTTTCCGAACCATGTCTCGTTATCGTCGCTGTGGTCGTAGGAATCGAGGTAAGCCCTGAGAATGGTCTCCGCATCAGCAGCAGCCTCTGCAGGGTATTCGTCCTCGATCCTGAAGGACTCGTCGAAGAAATATCCGATATATTCCATTATCTGCTTTGCATATACAAGATCTGCTCTCGGACGTGCATCATGTCTTCCGAGGTCGAGGATCGCTGCAAGGTGATCCATGTCGCGGAATACATAGCTGTACTCAGGAGCGAACTCATCGGACCATGACCTGAGCCACTCTGCGAGCTCATGTGCATCTATCCTGAGAAGAGTGCTCTTGCTGACGTCGTTCAGCTTGTCGAGATCGAAGAGAGCTCCGCTGCTGGACATCTTCTCTGTCGTGAATGCAAAATCATCGGATGATGCGTCAGGATTCTCTGCTCTCCACTCCTCGTAATTGGAGTTGAGGATGGTCAGGAGATATTCCCTGACAGCTGCAGGATGGTAGCCCTGGCTCCTGTAGTAGTCGAGTGAGAGCTCAGGGTCCTTTCTCTTGGACAGCTTGCGCTTGTTGCCGTCTTCACCGATCTTCATCAGCTGTGCTGTGTGGCAGTATACAGGCAGCTCCCAGTCGAGGTCCTCGAAGAGCTCAACGTGGATCGGAAGGGAAGGAAGCCATTCCTCGCCTCTGACGACGTGAGTGGTTCTCATGAGGTGGTCGTCTACTACGTGTGCAAAATGATATGTAGGGATGCCCGACTGCTTGATGATGACGATGTCGAGGAAGTTGTCAGGTACTGACAGTTCTCCTCTGATCGCGTCAACGACAGTATGTCTTGCGGTCTCCTCTGCGCTCGCATTAGGAACGCCTTTCGACTTAAGCCTGATGACGAACGGGTCGCCGGCCTTGATGCGCTGCTCAACTTCAGCAGCTACAGCATCGTCCTTGTCCCAGTCTCTGTACTTCGACCATCCGGCATAGATGCCCGGCGACAGCTTTGCAGCTTCCTGCTTTTCCCTGATCTCTGTGATCTCATCCTCTGAGAGGAAGCAAGGATAGGCATCGCCCTGTTCCAGCATCTTCTTCGCGAATGTGCGGTAGATCTCGCCGCGGTGGCTCTGTGTGTAGTCACCGTAGCTGCCTATATCGCCGCTCTGGGTGACACCCTCATCGAACCTGATGTCGAAGAATGCGAGTGATGTGATAATAGTCTCGACTGCGTTCTCTACGAATCTCTTGTCATCGGTATCCTCGATCCTGAGGAAGAAAGTGCCGCCGCTCTGATGAGCGAGCCTCTCATCGACGAAAGCGCCGTAGAGATTTCCGAGATGTATGAAACCTGTCGGGCTCGGGCCGAGTCTTGTGACCATGGCGCCTTCCGGCAGATCTCTTTCAGGATACATCGCTTCGTAATCCTCAGGTGTATGAGGAAGGGAAGGATATATCAGATTGGCTAATTCATGATTGGTCATTGTGTAAAACTCCTTGTTTCTGAGTTGTCTCTTATTTCAGCTGCTCTATTATAGCTTAAGAGGCTGCCTTTTGCAATTTGAGCGGACATAGCAAAACCATTGACTGCAGGCATCCTCTGAACATACGGACGATCCTTTCGAAACTGGCGAAAACTTCAAAAAAGTTACTGCGCATAATTGACTCAGGATGACCTGCGCGCATATAATAGGACCGATTTCGGTTAATTATAGTTTTGCATTGATCAGTAACCGTGAAGGCACGGTGTCAGCGATCAAAAAGGAGGGACATAAAATGGCAATGAAAGGAAATCTTATTGTAGGACAGTCAGGGGGGCCGACAGCAGTTATCAACTCCAGTCTTGCAGGTGTCATCAAGGCATCCTGGAAGGCAGGAATCAGAAGGATATACGGAATGCACTACGGTATCGAAGGTCTCCTGCAGGAAGACATCGTAGATATCGAGGATTACATCACAAGCGGACAGGACCTGTCTCTGCTCAAGAGAACACCTTCTGCTTTCCTCGGCACATGCAGATACAAGCTGCCGCCTGTTGAGGGACACGAAGAAGTATATGAGAAGATTTTTGACATCCTTGACAAGAAGAACATCGAGTTCTTCCTGTACAACGGCGGAAATGACTCGATGGATACCATCAAGATGCTTTCCGACTATGCTATTACACATAATAAAAAGCAGAAGTTCATGGGCATCCCTAAGACGATCGACAACGATCTGCCTATGACAGACCACTGCCCGGGATACGGTTCATCGGCAAAGTACATCGCTACTTCGATGAAGGAGATCATCAGGGACAACGAGAGCTACGGAGTATCCAAGCCGACTATCTGCATCGTTGAGATCATGGGACGTCACGCAGGCTGGCTCACTGCTACAGCAGCTCTTTCCAAGGACATCGACTGCAGCGGACCGGACCTGATCTATCTGCCTGAGGTCACATTCGACATCGATGACTTCATCGCAAGGATCAAGAAGCTCGCTGAGACCAAGAAGTCCGTCGTAGTAGCTGTTTCCGAAGGTCTCAAGACCGCTGACGGAAAGTTCGTATGCGAGCTCGGAACAGTCAATGATCACGTTGACGCATTCGGTCACAAGCAGCTTGCAGGTACAGCAGCATATCTGGCAAACAGAGTAACTGCAGAGACAGGCCTCAAGTCAAGATATATCGAGTTCTCATCACTTCAGAGATGCGCATCCCACCTCGCTTCCCGTGTTGATGCTGATGAAGCATACAACGTTGGTTACCTCGCAGCAGAGGCTGCCTTCAACGGCGAGACAGGAAAGATGATCACCATCGAAGTCAAGTCAAGAGAGCCGTATGTTGAGACATACAACAGCTTTGACATCCATGAGGTAGCTAACATTGAGCGTAAGGTTCCTCAGAAGTGGATCATCAATGACGGAACATACGTAAGCGATGAATACCTTGAGTATGCAAGACCGTTCATCATCGGATCCATCCAGCCTTACACAGCAGGAGGACTTCCGACACACCTCACAATGAAGAAAAAGAGAAAGTAATTTTACTTCATACAGCGCAGGCATACAGCCCGCGCTGCTTTTTCATTCAGAAACGAGCAGGATACTCAGGATCAGATAATAGAAATGTAAGGAGCTTGCTGTCATGACACATGAAGAAGAACGCGTATGGCTTATTGAAAAACTCAAGGCGGAGAATCCGGGATACAGGAAGATCCCGGTGCCTTCGGATGAACAGACACAGAAGGATTTTCTCCGCATGCTCATGAATGTAAGGATGCCGCATCCGATAAGTGCTGAGTTTCAGGAAGTGCAGGATGCCTACCTTAAGAAGGAAAACTTCATGAAGGGCATCGTTAATGAGAAGATGATAGAGCCTTGCAGCCTTGATCCGAGACTGTGCATATGGCAGGGAGATATCACCAGGCTCGGAGTTGACGCGATAACGAATGCCGCCAACTCAGGGATGACCGGATGCTATCAGCCTCTGCACAACTGCATAGATAACTGCATACACAGTGCTGCAGGCATCGAGCTCAGAAACGAGTGCGCCCGCATCATGAACCTGCAGGGACATGAGGAGCCGACAGGTCAGGCCAAGATCACACCGGGATACTGCCTTCCGGCCCGCTATGTCCTTCATACGGTCGGTCCGATCGTCCAGGGCCCGCTCACTGATGAACACAGGGATCTTCTCAGATCATCATACAGGTCATGCCTTGAACTGGCGGAGAAGAACGGACTTCGCAGCGTCGCTTTCTGCTGCATATCCACGGGCGTGTTCATGTTTCCGGCAGAGGAGGCCGCACGCATAGCAGTGGAGACCGTCAGAAAATACCTTGATGAACAGGACAGACGGTACAGTGAAGTATCTTCGTATATAGGCTCGGGAGCAGGGCAGAATGCAGGCGGGAACACATATAAAGGTATAGAGAAGGTCATCTTCAATGTATTCTCGGACCGCGACCGTAAGATATACGAAAACATCCTGGAGAAATGAGGCTTAACGGTTCACTGATCAAGATTTGCTTGAGATTTTTATTCAGTGGTATAAAATAATTGTTGGAAAAAAGGGCTGCATGACTGATTGTGCAGCTCTTTTAGCGGATTATTACGATAAAAGGAGTGATTCCTATGAATGGAGATTATCTTGTAAGGGCGACGGCTGCCGGTGAGACGGTCAGAGCTTTTGCGGTAAGATCAACTGAGATGGCGGCAACAGCCAGAGAGAAGCACATGACTCTGCCTGTAGTGACTGCAGCTCTCGGCAGACTGCTTTCGGCCGGAGCCATGATGGGCTCGATGATGAAGGGCGAAAAGGACAAGCTGACTCTGCAGATGAAAGGCGACGGTCCGATCGGAATGCTGACGGTCACAGCCGACAGCCACGGCAATGTCAAGGGCTTTGCGGCCAACCCGGCAGTGGATATACCGAGAAAATACGCCGGCAAGCTTGATGTAGGCGGTGCAGTCGGCAAGGGTGTCCTGACCGTTATAATGGACCTCGGACTCAGGGAGCCATACAACGGGCAGGTCGAGATACAGACAGGAGAGATCGGAGACGATCTTGCGTACTACTTCACCGTATCCGAGCAGACGCCTTCGGCGGTAGGTCTCGGGGTAATGGTGGATACCGACAGTTCTGTAAAGCACTCCGGCGGGTTCATAATCCAGATAATGCCTGATGCAGCGGAGGAGACGATCGCTGCCATAGAGAGCAAAGTCAGCGGTGCTCCTTCTGTCACATCCATGATGGAGGATGGCATGACTCCAGAGGACATTCTGGAGTACTATCTCGGAGACCTGGATCTCAGCATAAATGAGACGGAGGCTGTAAGATTCCACTGCGACTGCTCTAAGGAGAGAGTAGCGGGTGCTCTTGCGACGCTCAGCAGAAAGGACCTCGAAGAGATCATTAACGACGGTGAGGAGATAGAGGTAAAATGCTATTTCTGCAACTCGGCATATACATTCGCTATAGATGAACTGAACAAAATTATGGAGGGCAGGGAAAATGAAGCTTAGAGAATACACACATCCGGACTTTACTGAAGAGAGATTTGTAAACTGTCCTGAGGCAGTGTTCGTGCCTGCGCCTATGGACGGCGTAGCACCTGAGAACTTCCATGCGATGAGCATTTTCCCTGAATACTTCAAGGTCGAGGGAAAGTGGCTCCTCGCAGAGGAGAGCAGAATGGACTGTGTCCCTGTTCTTAAGGACGGAAAGATCCATGTCGTCGAATTCAGAAACCTCAGCAAGGGTGATCTTGTAGGTGTGGGCAGGACAGAGAACTGCGAGGACGGCATCTATGTATACCCGTACGGATTCAGCGAAGGCAAGGCCTCTGAAAAGGATATATTCGCATTCAGAACTTCAAGATCAAGAGAAACGGCTTTCTCGGTAGACTATGATGAGCTGTACCAGATACTGAAGTACGAGAAGGATCACGGCAAGATCGTATGGGTAATGGGACCTGCATTCGCATTCGACCACGATGCAAGAAAGGCTTTCCAGAAGATAATTGAGGGCGGATATGTACATGCGCTGCTTGCAGGAAATGCTCTTGCAACACATGACCTTGAAGGCGCTTATCTGAATACAGGACTCGGGCAGAATATCTATACTCAGGAAAGTGTTCCTAACGGACACTACAACCACCTTGAGACCATCAACAAGGTCAGATATTACGGAAGCATCGGAAAGTTCCTCGAGGAAGAAGGCCTTGATGACGGCATCATGGCTGCATGCGAGAAGAAGGGCGTTCCGTATGTGCTCGGCGGCTCAATAAGAGATGACGGTCCGCTTCCTCCGGTGTACGGAGATGTATATGCTGCACAGGACGCGATGAGAAACGAGGTAAGAGGAGCAACTACAGTTATCTGCATGGCTACCATGCTCCACTCAATCG
>CACWYF010000029.1 GCA_902765035.1 uncultured Eubacteriales bacterium | reverse complement strand
TCTGCTTTATCTTCCTATTGCAGCGTCCCTGCCGGGAGCACGTATTTTGCTATCATCTGGACATGAGTCTCATCTCTCCAGCGGTTGATCTCTACCGTGCCGAGCACATCTGCTCTGCACGTTCCGTCATGACCGCCCTGCTTCCCGGCCTGTGAGGCAATCGATTCATATGCCTCGGCGGCATCGTGGAACAGAAGGCATTCCACACTTTTTTCACCTTCAGTTGCTATGCTGAATCGGGCCATCCGGTTCTCACCCTTAAGGTACCTCCAGCTCTTTATTTCAGCATTCCTGACAGCAAATACCGGCAGCTCATTGTCCCTGCCGCACGGCTCGAGCCATGTTACAGCCTCGGCAAGGTCAAGGTCTATATCTCCGGTCTCTATCTCAGCGTCATAATCATAATCCATGTCAAAGAGACTGCGGTCTTCCTGCAGGAGATCGGCGATGTCCCGGTTGAGACCTTTTCTCAGTGACTCAGCCTTGTCAGCTGCGATCGTAAACCCGCAGGCTGCACTGTGTCCGCCAAAACTTATAAAGCTCTCGCGGTATTTATCCAGCATACTGAACAGGTCAACGGTCTTGATCGAGCGGCCTGTGCCCTTGTACATATCGTTGTTTTTCGATATGACAACGACCGGTCGAGTCATTGATCTCGACGGTTACGAAGTCACCCTTGGCGAGCTCGTCATCAAGCATCCCGAGACCCTTTTCAAATGCATCATCCTGAAGGCGGCGTCTTTCCTGATTGGCATTAATGAGCATGCGGCAGCATTCATCTGCCTCCGCATCCGTCTCCGCCAGGAACAGTCTTACTCCGACTGAAGCATCACCGAGCCTCCCCGATGCGTTGATCTTAGGCGCGATGCCGAATGATATGTCGCTTGCCCTCAGTGTCCTGTAGTCAAGCCCAGACTGGTCTATAAGATGTCTCAGACCTCTGTTTCTGCATCCGAGATGGATCGACCGGAGGCCGCACTTTACTATGGTCCTGTTCTCATCCACCATCGGCATTATATCCGCAATGGTTCCGATGGCTGCAAGCTCGAGAACCTCCGCCATGACTGCCTTAGGAACTTCTCTTGTTCTCGCAACTGCAAGCGCCAGCTTATATGCGACGCCTACTCCTGCAAGTCCCTTGAAAGGATAAGTGTCTTCCGAGAGCTTTGGATTGATAACAGTTCCCTCAGCACGCACATCAGATACGTTGTGGTGATCGGTGACCAGAGTTCCTATGCCAAGTGAATGTGCATAGGCCGTCTCATCTCTCGATACAGAACCGCAGTCAACGGTGACTATGAACTCTCCGCCGTCTTCGTGTATCCTGTCTATGGATTCCCTGTGAAGTCCGTATCCTTCGTCAAGTCTCGAAGGGATATAGTATGTCACATTGTCTGTAAGGGTACCGATGACCTTCATGAGAAGGGAGGTCGAAGTTATTCCGTCAACATCATAATCCCCATAGATGACTATGCGCCTTCCGCTGTCGACGGCGTCGAGAAGAAGATCCACTCCGGTCTTCATTTCAGACAGCAGAAAAGGATCATAAGCAAGCTGCGGACGCGGAGAAAAGAACTCCTCAGTCATGTCCTCGCCTATGCCTCTGGCCCTTATTATTTTCAGTATTATCTCCGGTATGTGCACGGATTCATGCATTTCATGTACCCCTGATTTATTAGTTGCGGCGGACCCCGGCACGCATCTGCCAAAAGATCCACAGTTATTAATTATACACGATATTATTTCAATGCAAAACCCCGGCGCCATCACACCGGGGCATATATTGCTTTATTATTCATATCCGGAGCCGCTGTTACTGCAGCTCCCATCTGTCATCAGTACAGGCTCATCGGGTTGACTGCCGATCCGTTCAGAAATACGGTAAAGTGCAGATGCGGTCCAGTTGAGTTGCCGGTGCTTCCGATATATCCGATCACCTGACCCTTTGTAACGTACTGGCCCTGGCTGCAGTTGTAACCGCTGAGGTGTCCGTAAAGCGAGCTGTATCCTCCGCCCGAAGCAAGCTGGATGCAGTTGCCGTATCCGCCGTACCAGGAGGCCCTGGTAATGATTCCATCTGATATGGCATATACAGGCGAGCCTTTGGTACCGCTTGTGAGCACGATATCGACGCTGTTGTGGAATTCCCTTCCGTGGAACGGACAGATTCTCCATCCATAGTTGGATGTGATCTGCCAGTTGCTGTTGGTCGGCCATGCAAAGTCTCCTGTAGCTACAGAAACATTTCCGCCGTTCTCAACTATCATGGCTTCTGCCGCTGCCTGCTTGGCTGCAGCCTCAGCTGCGAGCTGCTGTCCTTCAGCCTCGAGCTGATCCTCCATAGCTTTGTACTTGTCAGCTTCAGCCTGGTATTTCTTCTTCAGCTCTTCGGTCTCGACCTGAGCTGCTTCAAGATCTATCTGCTTCTGCTCAAGAGCAGCCTGCTGCTCTTCGAGATGCTTCTTCATCTCCTTGAGTTCTGCATAGTCTTTCTGAAGCTTTTTGAGAAGCTCCTGGTCGCTCTCAAGGATCTTGTGTACCATGCCCACATTGGACAGCAGGTCTTCAACACTTTCTGAACTGAGAACTACATCGACAAATCCGACCGTACCGGTCTTGTACATGGCAGTGAGACGGTTATTGAGGGCATTGTTCTGATCCTCTATCTCCTTCTCCTTCTTCTCCATCTTGGCTCTGGTAGTATCTATCTCAGCCTCAGTAGCCGCGATGTCAGCCTTGGTCTGCTCCACCTGTCCGGCGAGTGCCTCCAGCCTTGCTTCAGCATCCTCGAAATTCTGAGTCGCTTCAGCAGCTTTCTTTGCAGCAGCCTTGGCTTCTTCCTTCTTGGCGTCAGCTGCTTCTTTGGCTTTGTCAGCTTCCCTCTGAGCTGCATCCTTGTCTTCCTGACTGGTCGCATAGGAATTCAGAAGAGCCTCATTATATGCTCCGTACCATGACCCCGCGCAAAGCGTGAGCGCCAGCATGATAACCAGTATTACTCTTGTCTTTCTTTTTCCGAATAGTTTTTTCATACATTTTACGGTTCTGACCGTGTGATATCTCTGTCCCTTTTACGCTGCTGCTATCTGTCGAGGAATCTCCTGATCGAGATGATACTTCCGCATGTACCAATGCTTACGCCAAGGCACAGGAATATGATCAGCAGATTAGTTGTAAGGTATTCCGACGGCACCAGATTTACTGAGAGTATCCTTGTAACATCAGTGCCCACCATGTTCACCACTTTCTGGTATATGACATGTGTCAGGCCTGTCGCTATCAGCGCGGAGAAGAGTCCGACGAAGATGCCGCCCCAGATGAACGGAGCTCTTACAAACCAGTCTGTAGCGCCCAGATACTTCATGATGCCGATCTCTTTCTCTCTGTTGAAAACGGTCAGCTTGATCGTGTTCGCTACGATTATGATCGATACGATGATCAGGAATGCCATTGTTATTATCGACCCAAGTTCAATGAATCTTGATACCTGCGCCAGTTTCTCTATAGTGTCCTGATAA
Organism: uncultured Eubacteriales bacterium; assembly: GCA_902765035.1. Taxonomy (GTDB): domain Bacteria; phylum Bacillota; class Clostridia; order Peptostreptococcales; family Anaerovoracaceae; genus Crickella. Next base: position 6,425 of record CACWYF010000029.1, on the reverse strand, counting down.
TATACGACATCGTCGACACCGGGTACTTTGGCCGCCGCTGCCGCTACCGAGTTGGCAGCATCCTTGTCAGCGACATACACTGAATATGAATCAGGAAGCGGGTTCTCAGGAAGGTTTTCCAGGAGATATCCGTTATCTCCCCATCTTGCCTTGAGAGTGCCAAGAGCTTCATCCTTGGTGACATACGTAATATGGTCTACGCCGTCCATGGCCTCGAGTTCAGCACCTACAGCCTGTATGGTCTCCTGCTTGCTTCCCTCAGCGAGATATATCTGGATGACATTGTAATCCTTCTCAATTGAAGCGGTAAAAAGATTGATATTGACGAATGCTACGAAGAACAGGCCGAGTATCAGCATCATGGCTGTGATAGCCATTGTAGATGTGAAGTACATACCCTTGTTTCTGTTCATCTGCGAGAAGGACTGTTTGAGATTGTAGCCTACTCTACTCATATACGTCCTCCCCTCCGTCAAGATAAGCACTGAGCATATCATCTACAGCAGTATCCGCCGATGCGAGTGTCTGTGTCTGCCTCAGGAGTGTTTCTGCAGCATCATCATCAAGGTACACCGTCTGCCGTCTCTCAGCCTCAAGAGCTTCCTTAGGATCAGCACTTCTCGGAACAAAGAATGTCTCCTGCTCCTGAGTCTGCTGTTTTCTGTATCCGTAGCTGCCCTCTTCATCACGCACGATGTGGCCGTGTTCGATCGCAACTACTCTCTTGTTCATTTTATCTACAATATCCTTGGCATGAGTAACCATCAGGACTGTAGTTCCTCTTATATTGATCTGTTCGAGGAGCTCCATGATCTCCATTGCAGTGATCGGGTCAAGGTTACCTGTAGGCTCATCGCAGATCAGAACTCTCGGCTTATTGACCAGCGCTCTTGCGATGCCGACTCTCTGCTGCTCTCCCGCAGACAGCTCAGCCGGATAGCGCTTTGCTTTGTCCTTGATATCTACAAGGTCGAGAACATAAGGAACTCTCTCCCTTATCTCTCTCTTGCTTTTGTGAAGAACTTCCATAGCGAAAGCGACATTCTCATATACAGTCTTCTTCTCAAGAAGTCTGAAGTCCTGGAATACCATACCTATCTTCTGTCTGATAGCCGGGACCTCTCTTCTGCCGATATGAGTGATGTCTTTGCCCGCAAGAAGGATCTTGCCCTTATCAGGCTCTATCTCCTTGAGTATGAGCCTTATGAAAGTCGTTTTGCCGGCTCCGCTCGGACCTACAAGAAAGACAAAATCGCCCCTGTTGATATGAACAGAAGCGTCTATGAGTCCGACATTCTCGCCGTATTTCTTGGTTACATTTTTGAATTCTATCATTTTCTGAAAGCTCTCTATTCTGCCGTCTTTGCTCCGGCCCATTCCGGAAATTGTAAAGTCGGCTTGACATTCAACATTATACACAACCATTACTGTTAAAGCACATAAACTTAATGAACATTCAGACTTCCTCAAAAAAACAGCCCGGAATCGCCGTTTTTCACGGTTTTCCGGGTTGTTTGAAGCAAAAATGTTTATTCAGGGGTGCAAAATCTGTCAGCAAGCGGGTCAACTATGTCAGCGGACGAGTCCTATTTAACAAGTCCTTCTGCTGCTTTTACGATGTCATCTGCTGTCATGCCGTACTTCTTCAGAAGTTCTGCAGGCTTTCCTGACTCACCGAAGCAGTCATGCTGTCCGACCATGGCGATCCTGCATGGGCACTTCTGAGCAGTTACTTCTGCAACGGCTCCGCCGAGTCCTCCGATAACGGAGTGCTCTTCAGCTGTGACGATGCCCTTGCATTCCGAAGCAGCCTTGATAATGATCTCCTCGTCAAGCGGCTTGATGGTATGCATATCGATGACTCTTGCACTGATCCCCTCAGCCTCAAGAGTCTCTGCAGCTGCGAGCGCGTCCGCTACAAGGATACCCGTTGCGATAATGGCAACGTCATTTCCGTCCTTCAGCTGTGCTCCCTTGCCGATTTCCAGAGGAGCGTCCTCACTGTAGATAACAGGTACGCCGGCTCTTCCGAGTCTTATATAGGCCGGTCTCTCCTGCTCGAATTCCTGTCTCAAGAGAATCTTGGTGCTGACTGCATCTGCAGGATTCAGAACTACCATGTCCGGAAGCACTCTCATAAGAGCGATGTCTTCGAATGTCTGGTGCGAAGCTCCGTCCTCACCTACTGTGATGCCGCCATGTGTGGCGCAGATCTTTACATTGGCATGTGTATGTGCGATGGAATTGCGGATGATCTCAAACGCTCTTCCTGCAGCAAACATAGCAAATGTGCTGGCAGCTACTACATGACCGGAGTGAGCGATGCCTGCTGCCTCTGCGTACATATCCTGCTCAGAGATACCTGTCTCCACGAATCTCTCAGGAAATGCTTTCTCAAAAATATCTGTCTTGTTGGAACCTGAGAGGTCAGCACTCATTGCGATGAGGTCCTTTCTCTCAGCCCCGTACTCAGCAAGGAACTCTCCGTAAGCCTGTCTTGTGGCTATCTTCTTAACATCTGCCATTACTTGTCACCTCCGAGTTCCTCTATTGCAGCAGCGAGCTGCTCATCGTTTGGCGCTTTGCCGTGCCATCCGGCCTGGTTCTCCATGAAGGATACGCCCTTGCCCTTTACTGTCTTCGCTACGATGCATACAGGCTTGCCCTCTACAGCCAGAGCCTTGTCATATGCATCAAGAAGTGCCTGCATGTCGTGTCCGTCCACTACGAATGTCTCCCATCCGAAAGCAGCGAACTTATCGTCTATAGGAGCAACTTTCTTGACAACATCTACACAGCCGTCGATCTGAAGGTTGTTCCAGTCAACTACAGCGATGAGGTTGCCGAGTTTGTGCTTGGCAGCTGACAGAGCAGCTTCCCAGATGAGACCTTCCTGCAGCTCTCCATCGCCTGTTACGACGAAGGTCCTGCGGTCCTTGCCGTCTATCTTATCTGCAATTGCCATTCCGACAGCGACAGAGAATCCCTGTCCGAGGGAACCGGTAGACATCTCAACCCCCGGCAGGAGTTCCATGCTCGGGTGTCCCTGCAGCCTTGATCCCAGCTTTCTCAGAGTCAGCATCTCAGCAGGGTCAAAATATCCTCTGTGTGCAAGAGTTGAATAGAGCGCAGGAGCTGCATGGCCCTTGGAGAGAACGAGTCTGTCCCTTCCTTCCATCTTCGGTTCTGCAGGATCAACGTTCATAACGTTGAAGTAGAGAGATACGAGTATGTCGGTCACTGAAAGTGATCCGCCCGGATGCCCTGCTCCGGCAGCGTGGATACCCTTGAGAGCATCGATTCTTACTTTGCGAGCTATTTCATTCAGCTCCTGTACAGTTTTCAAAGTGTCTTCCTCCAGTCTTGATAGTTGGGAATTGATCTTATTGATTGGTTTTACTGCCTCCGGAAAACCTCCTGACAGCTGAAATATGCGTCATCCGGAAGTCAGCACCTCATTCTTACATATGAATCCCCGGTAGTCAATGAAATTTGTCGGACATATTGGTAATTATTTTTTGCATTTTATCATTATGCCCTTTCACGCACCATTTTGCCTCACTTCCGGTCCCCGCTGTGGTCCTTCCGTTCACCTTTGCACACATTTTGCTGCAGAATTGGTCCCCGCCGTGGTACTCCCATGAGGTGAAACAACAAAAGAGTGCCTGCGCAATGCTATTTCTTACGCAGACACTGAAGATTACCATAATTCAATAAATATATTCCGTATATTCCGTCAGATATGCAGGAACATGCCAGCCATTATAAAGTATGTGCAGAGTGATATCATATCTGTGATCGACGCCATCATAGGTCCTGCCATGAGGGCCGGGTCGATGCCGATCTTCTTTGCCAGCATCGGCAGCATCGAGCCGATCAGCTTGGCTATGATGACTATGAGTATCATTGAGCAGCATACTGTCAGCGCTACCAGAGGCGGATTGTGATCGAGATGAACTATCCTGAAATAGTTCAGTATACTGAGGCACACGCCCACGATGATACCTACGCGGATCTCCTTCCACGCTACCTTGAGGAAGTCTCTCAGTTCGATCTCACCTGTCGCCATACCACGGATTATAAGGGTCGACGACTGTGAGCCCGAGTTACCGCCCGTACCCATCAGCATAGGCATGTAGATTACAAGAGCGATCACTTTGGACATCGCATCCTCAAATGTTGCAAGGATGCCTCCTGTGACGAAATATGAGCACATCAGCAGGAAGAGCCACGGCAGTCTCGCTTTCACGTGCTGGAAAACTGACTGGTCGAGGTATTCTCTGTCCGATGTATCGATGATACCACCCATACGCTCGATATCCTCGGTCGTCTCTTCTTCGATGACGTCGAGGATGTCGTCTACGGTTACGATACCGACAAGCCTGAATTCATTATCCACGACCGGGATAGCCAGATAACCGAACCTTGTGAACAGGTCTGATACCTCCTCCTGGTCATCATCAACATGCGCGACCACGGGGTCATCATGCATGATGTCGGATACGAGCAGACTGTCATCAGATATGACAAGCGATTTCAGTGAAACTACACCAATCAGCTTACGGCCTCTGTCGAGAACATAGCATGTGTATATGGTCTCGGAATCAAGACCTACGTCCTTGATGTGGTTGAGCGCTTCTCTGACGGTACTGTTCTTGCTGAGATTGATGTAGTACGGGGTCATCAGCGAGCCCGCACTGTCTTCCTTATATTTAAGGAAGGTATTGATCATCCTTCTCTCGCTCTTAGGTGTCTTGTCGAGAATCTTGTCCACGATATTCGAAGGCAGCTCTTCAAGGACGTCGATCATATCATCGAAGTCGAGCTCGTCAAGGATGTACTTGAGCTCGGGATCCGTGATGATATCTATGATGTCAAGCCTGTCATCCGTACTGAGCTCGGCAAAAACATCGACGCTGACATCCTTAGGCAGAGCGCGGAAGAGAACGACCATGCGCTGGAGATCGAATTTTCGTCGGATATCTACCAGCATTTCTGCGATCTCTACTTCGTTATGTTTGAGCAGCTCATCCCTGCATCTGAAATACTTCTTTTCTTCAAGCAGTTCGAATATCTTCTCGAGCGACTCATCATAAGCCTGATCCATATCGATGATGATATTGGTATTCTCCATGGGTCTCTTCCTCCTTTCTGTATTAACACGGGAATGATGACACCGGGGACGGTTCTCCCTGTCATCTTTTTGTGTCAGCGGGGACGGTCCTTTTTGACACACTCTGCTGATTACTCAGTGATCCCGAGCATCTCGCGGACCTGATCCTCCGTTATGATCTCTATTCCGAGTTCTCTGGCTGCCCTGTTCTTGGCTGAGCCTGAGCCCGGGTTGTTTGTAATAAGGTAGTCAGTCTTTTCTGAGACTGAGCCTGCTGTCTTGCCGCCTTCCGCGATGATATCGGCCTGCAGCTCCTTGCGGTTGGCGTAGTGCTCAAGACTGCCTGTGATGACGAAAGTTTTGCCCTCAACTCTTGTGCCGGCAGCCTCGTAGCTTTCGTCTATGTCCAGCATGGTGAGAAGCTCGTTGATCATGGCCCTGTTCTCCTCATCCGAGAAGAACGAAACGTAGTCTGAAGCCATGACTGATCCTACGCCGTCGATGTCCTTGAGTCCGTCCTCGTCAAGATTCTGGATCTCATTCCAGCTGTTGCGGCACGCCCTTGCAATGACTCCGGAGGTCGCAACGCCTATGCCGGGCACTCCGAGTCCGTACAGCAGCCTTGCAGGAGTGGTGTGCGATGCCCTCTCAGCCGACGCGACTAGATTATCATATGACTTCTCGCCGAATCCCTCAAGGCCGACGATCTCGTCCCTGTGTTCCTCCAGTCTGAACAGATCCGGATATCTCCTGATGGCGCCGATGCCTATCAGCTTCAGCAGTCCCGATTCTGACAGCCCCTCAATATTGAGAGCGTCCCTTGATACGAAGTGTTCAAAACTCTTGACGTGCTTGGCAAGGCAGTCCGGGTTGGTGCATATGAGGGTTTTCGTTCCCTCATCGTCTCTGATCCTCGTCGGTCCGCCGCATACAGGGCACACCTCAGGGATCTCGATCCTGCCGCTTCTTGTGAGGTTGTCACTGAGCTGCGGGATGATCATGTTAGCTTTGTATACACGCACCGTGTCGCCGATTCCCAGCGCCAGGTCCTCCATTATATTGATATTATGTACCGAAGCTCTGGAAACTGTGGTCCCCTCGAGCTCTACCGGATCGAAGATGGCTACAGGATTCAGGAGTCCCGTTCTCGAAGGGCTCCATTCGATCTCCCTGAGCACGGTCTCGGCGTTCTGGTCGCGCCACTTGAATGCGATCGAGTCCTTAGGATACTTTGCCGTCTCACCAAGAGTCTTCGCGTATTGAGAGTCATCAAGGGTCAGCACCAGTCCGTCGGACGGGATGTCAAAATCCG
>CACWYF010000028.1 GCA_902765035.1 uncultured Eubacteriales bacterium | reverse complement strand
GAAGAAGAAGAAAAAATGAGCATTCAAACGGAAATAACCGATAAAAAGGAACGAAAGGACACAGTAAAATGACCGGACGTATCGTACAGGTCTCCGGATCTGTAATAGATGTAAAATTTGAAGAAGGGCAGCTGCCTAAGATCAATGACGCTCTTACCGTCATGGTAGACGGCAAGAAGCGTGTCATGGAGGTAGCTCAGCATATCGGCGGCAGCAAGGTAAGATGCATCATGCTCTCCGGCTCCGAAGGTATGAGCCGCGGCATGGAGGTCGAGGCTACAGGCGATGCCATCAGAGTACCGGTAGGACACAATGTTCTCGGCAGGATGTTCAACGTTCTCGGCGAGCCGATCGACGGCGGCGATGCTGTTCCTGAGGGTACTGAGACTCTTCCTATACACAGAAAGGCGCCGGGGTTTGATGAGATCAGCCCGTCTGTAGAGATCCTCGAAACAGGCATCAAGGTAATAGACCTGCTCGAGCCTTATCCGAAGGGCGGAAAGATCGGTCTGTTCGGAGGCGCCGGTGTAGGTAAGACCGTACTTATTCAGGAGCTCATACACAACGTTGCCATGGAGCACGGCGGATATTCCATATTCACCGGTGTAGGCGAGCGTTCCAGAGAGGGTAATGACCTGTGGAATGAGATGAACGAAGCAGGTGTAATGGACAAAACGGCTCTTGTATTCGGACAGATGAATGAGGCTCCGGGTGTACGTATGAGAGTAGGCCTCAGCGGACTTACGATGGCGGAGTACTTCCGTGATCAGGAGAACAAGGACGTGCTTCTCTTCATCGATAACATTTTCAGATTCGTTCAGGCCGGTTCAGAGGTATCCACACTGCTCGGACGTATGCCGTCAGCTGTAGGATATCAGCCGACACTGGCATCTGAGATGGGAGCTCTTCAGGAGCGTATCACATCGACCAAGGCAGGATCGATCACATCCGTACAGGCTGTATACGTACCTGCTGACGACCTGACAGACCCGGCTCCGGCCACAACATTCGCTCACCTGGATGCGACTACAGTTCTTTCGCGTAAGATCGCAGAACAGGGACTGTATCCGGCTGTTGACCCGCTCAACTCAACATCGCGTATCCTCGAAGCCGATGTAGTCGGCGAGGAGCACTATGAAGTTGCCCGCAAGGTGCAGGAGATACTGCAGAAATACGCAGAGCTCCAGGACATCATTGCCATCCTCGGTATGGACGAGCTGTCTGAAGAGGATAAGGCGACAGTATACAGAGCAAGAAAGATCCAGAGATTCCTCTCGCAGCCTACACATGTAGCTGAGAAGTTTACGGGAATGCCGGGTGTTTATGTTCCGGTAAGCGAGACCGTAAAGGGCTTCAGAGCGATCGTGGAAGGCGAGATGGACGAGTATCCTGAGGCGGCATTCTTCAATGTAGGAACGATTGAGGATGTTATAGCCAAAGCGGAGAAGATAAAGAATGAGTAGTAAAGCTTTTAAACTGCAGATAATGGCGAGCGACCATATGGTATTTGACGGGGATGCTCAGTCAGTCTCTCTGCCGACGACAGAAGGCAGTATCGGTATTCTGGCTGACCATTCAAATGTTATCATGGCTGTGATCCCGGGGATGCTCGAATATACGGCTGAAGGCGGGAAGCATCAGGTGGTCGTATCTGACGGACTTCTCAAGGTGGAAAACGGGGAGGTCATGATCCTTGTGGATGCCGCCGAGAAACCTGAGGACATAGATGAAGCCCGCGCGAGACGGGCTGAAGAGAAGGCCAGACAGGCACTCAAGAGGGCCAACAGCAACAGAGACCATGCGATGGTCGAGGCGGAGCTGTCCAGAGCGCTGAGCCGTATCAAGGCATCGAAGTCAAGGCACACACTGTGATCTGAAACTGCATACGGACTGACAGAACAAAAAAACATGACATTATAAAATCCGGTTTTGCATAACGCTGCAGAACCGGGTTTTTCTGTACTGATGTTTCAGCGAAGATTACAGATCAAAGTCCGCGGATCATCTTGAGCGTGCGCCCATAGACTTGAGCTGCTGCTTTCTTGTGTACATGAGATTGTCTGCCCGCTCGAATACGGCATGTACCGATCCGTCATGTTCCGGCACATAGTCAGAGATACCTGCAGCAACAACAACATTGTCTGTACCGATGTTGGCCTCGACGGTTCTGTTGAAGTCTGACAGGATGGTATCCCTGTTCTCATAATCCCTGCCTGACAGCAGGACCACGAATTCATCTCCGCCTATCCTGTAAACAGGGCTGTGCTGGAAGCTCTCACAGATGAGCCGGCTGGCAGACCTGATATATTCATCTCCGGCCTTGTGACCGTAGGTGTCATTGATATGCTTGAGCCCGTTGAGGTCTGCAACGAGGACTGCGAACGGCGGAACAGGTTCAGTCTGAGATGCACCTTCCTGATCTGAAGATGCTTCACTCCAGGCTTTGATGTGATCATCCATCTCTTTTTCACGGTCGGTGAAAGCTCTCTTGTTCTTAACTCCGGTCAGAGGGTCGTTATAGGCGATCGCTCTGGCGTGGCCAAGCGCTTCCTCACTCTCACGCTGTCTCCTGTTCATGTATGTGTAGTTGGTCAGGAGTATCATGAGAGAAAATGCAAACATACCGGTAGCTACAAAAATGGTGCGGCCGTTGGCTGCGCGAAGCTCGCCTATCTGCGTTTCGATGAAGGCCTCATCTTCTGCCCGCTCTGACGAAACATCACCTTCTGAAATGTAGTAGGAGTGGATGTTTTCCATTGCGGTGTTGGTGGAACTCATCATTGACTGGCTCATCCAGATGAGAGAGATGAGCAGGACCATCGACAGAAGCCCTATCCATACGATCAGAGACTTGCCGAAGCGTTTTGCCTTGTCGCGCCTCAGGATGTTCCTGAAGAATATGAATCCGAGGATGCCCCACATTACGAACAGGAAGAAGGTTTCCTTCTCCATTGAACTTGATGTGAAAAGTCCCGGCAGCAGAAGGTACGCCTCGAACAGGACCATAATGATCAGACCGGCCCAGCCGGTGACGGCCTCTGTCCTGTCCTTTCTGATCCCTGCGAGCTTGAGAGCTGATGCCGAGACGATGGCATATACGAGAGTAGCGCCGATCGTCGTTACATCAACTATCCAGCCGATCGCAGTCCTTCCGAAGAAAGGTATAGGAAGGGTGACTGCAGCGACAAGAAGAAGTGCCCTGGAAGGAATGTGCTCTCTGCTGATGAAGGCAAACTGTCCCGGCAGCACGCTGTCCTTCGAAAGTGAGTAGAACAGTCTGCTGAGGGCAACTGAGTTGCCGATCAGGCTGGTGATTATAAGCCCGAACAGAGCGGTGATGAGTATATTGACGCCTGTCTGACCCATGTAGTACTGAGCTGCATAGAATGCAGGGAGGCCCTTGATGCCGCTCAGATTGCCGTGGTCGCGGATGTATTCGAGCCAGCTGCTGTATTCAGGCGGATAATCCGATACTGACAGGAGGAAAACGAATATGTAGAGCAGCGTCGCTGTAACGATAGCCGCCGTAAATATACGGAGTACTCTGGTCCTCGGGAAGGTCAGCTCCTCAGCGCAGTGGGACAGATTTTCAAATCCTATGAAGGCCCACGGAGATATGCACGCTATCCGGACTATCTGGGACAAAGCGCTCTTGTCCTCAAGGAATGCCGGCTCGTATGACATGCCTGAGCTGCCGTGATGCGTCATCATTCCGATGAAACATGCAGTTATGCATACAGTCAGAACGACAGCGAAAAAGACATTCACATAGGAGGTCAGCTTTCTGCTCAGGGCAAGAAGGAGCACGGTGAGAGCCAGAGCTGTGTATATCAGCACGATCTCGCCTGCGTATACCTCGTAGCCGAATATGGTATACAGATGCCCGGCCCTGAAAATGTCACCGATGAAGTATCTTGCAAACAGCGGCAGGGAAGTGATATTGGCCCACAGTACCGCTGCGTAAGTCAGCACGAGAAACCATGATGTCAGAAAGCCGTAATCGTAGCCGAACATTTCCTTGGCATACGAATAGGCGCCTCCTGCATCAGGAAAAGCGTTCATCATATAGTGATAGTTCCTGGCCAGGATGAGCATTATGGCTGCTCCGATGATAAGGCCGATGATGCTGCCGGCAGGTCCGGCCTGGATAAGATAAGTGTTGCTCGTAACAACGAGCGATCCCCAGCCTATAGTCGTGCCAAGCGAAAGTGCCCATGCTGCGGCCGGACTGATATGCGGACTCAGTCCCGCGGCGTTAGATTGCTGTGAAGACATAATACTTTCCCTCTGGATAAGCTCCGTAGTAATCAATCTGTTTATAACGGTATGCAGTGATTCCGCACTGCTTCAGCCGATCAGTAGAATTCGCAGCCACAGCCGTCTCTGTCCTTGAGGTGTATGAGGGCGGCGTCTGCATCTTCGAACAGGTCACCCGCCGGGTTCTCCCGGTCACCGAATGCGGCTCCGACCGCAAGGGAAACTGCAGGCAGGCCACCTTCAGGAACGGAAAGGGCCCCGTTGGCCAGATCGATCTTCTCGCGGATCAGATCCTTCATTGAACTGTCGCAGCGTGTGACTATGACTGCAAATTCGTTTCCGGCTATCCTGCATACATAATCCACTGAACGGAAATTGCTGCGGAGAGCCTCGGCAGTGCGCTGCAGGATCTGATCGCCTGCCTTCATGCCGTATTCCTTGCATATGCTGCGGAATCCGTTGACTGAGGCTATCAGTATAGCGCTGTGCTCGTGATCCGCATCGTGGTAGAGCATGTCATAGGCGCTGCTGTTATAGAGCCCTGTTACAGGGTCGTGCAGTGCGTCATATGCAAAACGGTCGTGCTTGCGGCCTGACCTTCTCGCGGCTCTTATCTTGCGGAATTCGGCGCTCATGAGTTCTTTTTCCTGAGGATCCTCTTCTCCGTTGTCCTTCCTGCGGCGTTTACTGAGGAAGACTTCGAACTCATCCGGCGGAACCGGCTTTGAGAAGTAGTATCCCTGCACTATATCGCAGCCCATGGATTTGAGTGTGAAGAGCTGCTCTGCTGTTTCAACACCCTCGGCTATCGTAGGAACGCTGAGTGAGTCGGAAATATCAAGGATGACTTCCAGCATTCTGGTATCCTTGCGTGCGCTGAATGCGGAACGGATGAACTGCATGTCGAGCTTGAGAGCGTCGATCGGAAGGCTGGTCAGCATGTTGAGTGATGAGTAGCCTGTACCGAAGTCATCCATCTCGATGCGGAAGCCGCAGTCTCTGAGTCTGTTGACGGCACCGATGATCTGCTCTGAATCCTCTGTATATGCGGACTCTGTTATCTCAAGAACAAGATCCTCCGCTGAAAGCGAGTAGTCTTTCAGTATAGAGGTGAATGTGCTCACTATGTCGGAATCGAACATGTCGACTCTTGAGACGTTGACAGATACAGGGACGAATGTCCCGAGACGCTCACGCCAGTCTGAAATCTGAGCGGCGGTGGCTTTCCACACATAGTTGTCGAGCTGTCTTATAAGTCCGTTTTCCTCGAAGAGAGGGATGAACACGCCCGGGCTTATCCTGCCGAGCTCGGGATGCTGCCACCTGACGAGTGCCTCGGCGCTGCAGAGAACAGGCTCATTGCCGAGAATGTTGTATTTAGGCTGATAGAAAACCTCAAACTGATGCTGCTCTATGGCAGACTGGAAGTTGTCCAGAAGCTGCGCATGGAGGAGTTCCCCCGAGTGCATCGAGTCATCATATATCGAAATGTTCCTGGTCAGATTGTTCCTTACTGCATCTGCCGCCATTTTGGCACGGTCAAATCTTCTCTCAACATCGACAGACTTGTCGGCGTTTGCATAGACACCCATTCTGAGACGGATCATTGAACCGGCCTTCTCATCACCGGCGAGGCCGCTGTTTGCCGCTTCGAGGATATCAGAATAATCCGAGCGGTGAGGGCAGTAGATCATGAAGGTGTCTGCTTCTCTTCTGCAGACTATTCCTCCGTCTTCCATGACCATGTTTCTGACCAGCTCGCCTATCCTTCTGAGCACGGTATCACCGTATGCCTTGCCATGCCTCTCGTTGATCATGTGGAAGTGGTTGACATCCAGAACGATAGCATCCATAGGTGTTTCCCTGTGGTGAATGTCATACTGGTCCGCATAGTGATAGAAGTAGTCGCGGTTGTAAAGACCGGTAAGCTGATCTCTTTCAGTGACTCTGATGGTATCACGGTCTTCGTACAGCTCGATGGTACGCTGCACTCTTGCGTGTATTACACCCGGGTCCGGATAAGGCTTAGGTATGAAATCTATAGCTCCGAGGCTGAGGCTCTCGACCTCGGCTTTTCTGTCTGAAGTCGTTACAATAACAGGAAGATCTCTGAGCCTCTCGTCGCTCTTCATTATTTCGAGGACATCAAGACCGTACATGTCAGGCATGATGAGGTCGAGCAGGACTATACTCAGCGTTTCGTGCTGTTCCTGCATTATCTCTACCGCTTCGGTCCCGGAGCAGGCATATACTGTCTCGTACTTATCGCTGAGGATGTTTCCGAGCATCTCTCTGTTGATCATCTCGTCATCGACGATCAGTACGCGGCGCTTGCCGTTCATCGAATGGAATTTTACATGGCTTTCTGGCATAGCTGTAAGTTCCTTTCCGTTGTTATCTTCATATTACATACATAATAAGTATATCATTAATGAGGGCTGCGTTGTGGTGTTTTTGCATGCAGGTGTACCGGGGATTATTGCAGGACAGAGGCAAAAGCAATATAATAATTGACAACAGTGATACCGGCCCGCGGACTGCTGATGAAAAAGATATGGCTGACCGGGCGGTAAGAGGAAAAGTAAGAGGAGAAAGATATAATGAAAGAGAACGTTATTTTCTGTTATTCGGGTACAGGAAACTGCCTGGATATGGCAAAAAACATAGCTAAGGAGCTCGGCGATACCGATATCATCATGATGAGAAAGTATCCGGCTGTCACTGACGTAAGGGAAGCGAAGAGAGTAGGATTCGTTGTTCCGTGCTACGGCGGCGGACTCCCGGGTCACGTTGAGAGATATATCCACGATATCAAGGTTGCTACGGCGGCGGACTCCCGGGTCACGTTGAGAGATATATCCACGATATCAAGGTAAGTCCTGATGCATATACTTTTGCCATCGGACAGTGCGCTGCATATCTCGGTGAGGGCCTCAGCAAGATCAATGAGATCATCCCGCTGAAGTACTGGGCCAAGGTAAGCCATCAGTGCACCTGCATCTGGCTCTTCCCGCACGACCTGATGATGCCTAAGATGGGCGCCAAGGAAGCTCAGGCAAGATCAGAATATCTGACAGGCAAGATAGTACAGGATATCAAGGCAGGCAAGGTCACCGCTAAGAAGCTGTCCAAGGCGGTTCTCAATAAAGCAGAGCATGCTGCATGGCCGCAGATCGCCAGAATGAAAGGTCAGACACTCAGAGCGAATGACAACTGCATCAAGTGCGGGACGTGTGCAAAGGTATGCCCGATGGGCAATATCAAATATACCGGTGATGCGGTAGTATTCGGCGACAAGTGCATTTCATGCTGCGCATGCGTACAGTACTGCCCTAAGGAAGCTATCAACTTCGGCAACATCACGAAGAAGAGAGAACGTTATCACAATCAAAACGTTACTGTTGAAGAACTGACGAAGGATATCATTTCCTTCTAGGGGGAAAAGAATGAAGAGAGTAATTACGTACGGAACATATGACCTGCTCCACTACGGACACATCAATCTGCTCAGGAGAGCCAAGGCTCTCGGAGACTATCTCATCGTTGCTATTTCGACTGATGAGTTCAACTGGGATGAAAAGCGTAAGAAGTGCTATTTCTCATATGAGCAGCGCAAGGCTCTTGTAGAATCCATCAGATATGTGGATCTGGTCATTCCGGAAGAGAGCTGGGATCAGAAGAGGACTGACATGCACGAATATCACATCGATACCTTTGTTATCGGTGACGACTGGGAAGGCAAATTCGATTTCCTCAAAGATGAGGGAGTGGAAGTTGTATACCTTCCGAGAACTCCTGAGATCAGCAGCAGCCAGATCAAGAAGGATCTCTATGATGCCAATGCAGTGGACGGTGAGTCAAAGACGTCCCATGATGAGATCAACACAGACCCGGGAAAGGGAAAGAGGTAAATTAAATGAATAATGAATTAGCTGCTCAGGTAAGCAGAATGGATGCATTCCTCGACAAGCTCGTCGAGCTGTGCACAACCGCGGGGGTCAAGATTCTTATAGCGATCCTGATCTACATAGTGGGAAAGTTCATCATCGGAAAGCTCATGAAGATGGTCGACAAGATGCATTCGGTGAGCAAACTGGATGATACTGCCAAGAGCTATATAAGGAATATTATCAAGGCTGTGCTGTATGTAGTGCTTGTAGTAGCTATCATCAGCGAGCTCGGTGTTCCGATGGCATCTGTCATCACAGTTCTGGCATCGGCAGGTGTTGCTGTAGGCATGGCTCTGCAGGGTTCACTTTCCAATCTGGCAGGCGGCATCATGCTCCTTGTCTTCAGACCTTTCAACGTAGGCGACTATATCATCGCAGGCGGCGAGGAAGGCACGGTCAAGAGCATCTCCACCTTCTATACAGTGCTCAATACAGTGGACAACAAGATCGTATCCATCCCTAACGGTTCGCTGATGAATTCGAATATCTCAAACTGCAGCGCAGAGGAACTGAGAAGAGTAGACCTTACCTTCAATATTGCAGGCTCTGAGCCGATAAAGAAGGTACAGGCAACCATCATGAAGGTCATCGTCGCTACCGACAAGGCGATGGCTGATCCTGCACCGGATGTACAGCCTGTAGCAGGCATCCCTGGCGGACTTGAGTACACCGTAAGAGTATGGTGCAAAACGGCTGACTACTGGGATGTATACTTCGAACTCATGAGAGAGATCCCGACAGCACTCGGCGCTGCAGAGATCTCCGGTCCATCGACACCTGTCAAAGTTGGTTAATGTAAGCCGATGGTGGATAAAAGAAAGCTGAAAAAAGCACTGTATACAGCAGCGCAGTGGACGTGGGGACTTCCGCAGACACTTGCCGGAGCAGGCCTGTACCTCAGGCACAGAAAGGACCCGCACTTCGACTATAACGGGGCTAAGGTCACTGCCTGGGACAGGGACAGCGGAGTATCTCTCGGCAAGTTCGTTTTCGTACCTGCAGAGAAGCGGGAACCTGTGAAGGTAAGCGATTTTCTCCTGGAGCACGAATACGGACATACCATTCAGTCACTTCTGCTCGGACCTGCGTATCTGCTTCTCGTAGGGATACCGTCTTTCGCATGGAACAGACTCCCGTATTTTGACCGGAAGAGGAAGAAGACCGGAAAGTCATATTACTCAGCGGTCTTCGAGAGGACCGCGAGCGAGTTCGGAAGCAAGGCTGCGAAGAGAAGCGGCAAAGGCCGGAAGAAGAAAAAGGAAAAGAAAAAGAAGAAGAGCTGAAATCAAATGAATAAGGCAGCGGCTGTAAGGACAGCTGCTGCCTGTTTTGTTGTATGTAACTGACGGCTTACCTTATTGACGGCAGAATCTATGCTCTGCGCTTTGGCTTGCCGTTGCTGTAGTCTCTGAAGAACATGAAGCCTGTCACGAGGACGACTGCTGCGATGACCATGGTGACATATTTTACATCGAGTGTCTTCACGAAAAAGAATGCGATGAGGACGCCGGCCGCGCCGCCGACGATCTGTGTGATGACTGCGAGCGGATCGAACTTGCCGGCTCTGATGAACTGAGGGCCGTTGCCGTAAGCCATGAGAAGTGCAGAAGCACCCATTACTACCGGAAGTGTTGCAGTAACGCTCATTCCGAGTCCGCAGCAGAGAGCCATGCACGGAGCATAGAGGCCTACGCCGATGTTCATGAGTATGCCAAGGAAGAACATCACTACAGCTGCAATAATGAGCTTGCCGGCCGGAAGAGCAGTGCCGTCGCCGACGAGTCCGAAAGGACCTACGGCGAAAACTCTCAGAGCCATCATGACGCCGAGGATGATCATTCCTACGCCGAGCATCAGTCTCATTCCCTGGATGTTGAGCTTGGTGATGAGAGATGAGCCGATAAGTGAACCTGCGACAGCTGCGACGATGAGTACGCCGAGCGTGAGGCCGTCAACACCTGCGAGCTTTGCGAAAAGGAAAGCCTCAAGGCACATCGGGACAGTATCACCTGCGATCATAGTTCCTGCGATATCCCCGTCCCTGACGGATTTTCCCAGCTTGAAAGCTGAAGATGTCGTCGCGAAGGCGCCTATTCCGAATACGTCGAGGAAGTTGGCGACAACACCGACTATGGTGTTGTACGGAGCGAACTTCTTGCTTTCATTCCATTTCTCAGCGCCATCTTCATCTGCCCGCATCTGCGGGATCTTCCTGATCAGCAGGAACAGATTGAGGACCGCGCCCAATGCTGCAAGTACTTTAAGAACTGTTGCCATATATTTAACCTCCATGTATCAGATGTTTTCTGATATGAATCTATTATTTACTGTATTATTCCGCAGGAAATCAGCGGATTCCCGCGACTGAATTATTATAGCACAGATAGCAGGCGCTGTTGTGGTATAATTTTGATGTATGAACAAGGGGCTTTGAGGTAAGGAGGGAAAAAGAATGTCACGTAAACAGCCTCGTGTTACAAGAGGGTCCATGGATGAACATTTTGCGGATCCCGGAAAGAAAGCACGCAAAACGGCATTAAAAGGCATCACTACTGCCGCCGTGCTGGCGTCTCTTATCGTGGGAAGCACTTTCTCGGGACCGGCGGACATCATAGATGACCAGGAGGCGGCTAATTACAGACCAGCCCCTATAGTCCTGGATGCAGACGAATTCGTCAATGCGCCTGTAGAGGATGATGACGACGGTGATGCAGATGAGCAGAAGGGCGTCAAAACCAGTGCTGTTGCGAGGTTCCGTCAGGCTGTTATGCAGCTGCCGCAGTCTGTAAGGATCCTGATCATAACACCGCTGTGGGTTCTCGGGACGGCGATAATGACTGTGATCTCATTCCTGTGGAATACACTGTTCGCTTCGCCGCTGGCCGCATTCATCGCGTCTTTTGCATTCGGGTTTGCTATCCTCACAGGTCTGTTCGCAGCAACTGCAAAGATGCTGTTCCCGGATCTTCCGCTGAGAAAGATCCTGAGCGGGAAGAACGTTCTCATACTTGGGTGCCTGGCTCTGGTCCTTTCGGGCATAGATGCAGTGGCTCCGGTGTACTGGCATCAGTATCCGCTTGTGGCAGCACTGGTCAAACTGGTGCTGGGCGGAACAGTCATAGGGATCCTTGCGAAACGGACCGGGAAGCTGCTCGATAAGCTCAATATAAAAGGACTGCCGCCTGCAGCGGCATAAATGCCGGTATGTATACAGCCATAACTGACTGAAAAAGTCATTTTGCACATATGAGAAGGAGGGAAACTGAATGAAATACGAAATCAAGAATCAGCCGTTTACAGTTCTGACTCTCAGAATGGAGCAGGGTGAAGCAATCAAGTGCCAGAGCGGCGCGATGGCATGGATGTCGCCGGGCATACGCATGGAGACCAAGACAGGCGGACTTGGCGGGATGTTCAAGAAAGCCATCATAGGAGAGTCTCTGGCACTCAACCACTATCACGCAGACAGCGCAGGCGAGCTGACACTGGCAAAGCATTCGCCTGGAGATATCCTGTGCTTCAACATCAGCGAGACTCCGATCATCGCTCAGAAGACATCATTCCTTGCGGCTACTGAGGGCGTGAACATGGACATCTATCTCCAGCGCAAGGCTGCTGCGGGATTCTTCGGAGGCGAGGGATTCCTGATGCAGCAGTACTCCGGCAGCGGATATGCATGGCTTGAGATCGACGGCGCTGTACAGGAGAGAGTCCTCGGACCGGGAGAGCAGCTGGTGATCGACAGCGGATTTGTTGCTGCAATGGAGCCGACCTGCACGATGGACATCCAGACTGTAAAGGGATTCACCAATGTAGTTCTCGGCGGTGAAGGTCTGTTCAATACGGTTGTTACCGGACCGGGAAAAGTATGGCTGCAGACGATGCCTATCAATGCGCTGGCGATGAATCTGTATGCTTACATGCCGCATCCAAGCAACTAGTATAGCAGGGTGCTGTTCAGCGGAAAGGCAATGATATGTCAATCTGCTGCAGAACAAGGAAAGATACTATATTAATAAGGGCGAGACGGGAAAAACCTGTCTCGCCCTTTTGTCGCATTGAAAAAACTGATAATGAACAATGGGTAAATAGTTCCTTCGTATTTGTTTTACCGGCAGAACAGGAGTTTAATCAAAGGGAGGTGTTTTGTTGTGTGACAACAAAATCAAACATATGGAAAAGGTTATTTTTTGGAGGTATTAAAAATGGAAAAGAAAAATGATAAGCTGATGATCATCATCGCCGGCCTTATTATCGGCGTGATCGCAGCAGGTCTTGCGTTCCTCGGAAATCCGAAGAACATGGGATTCTGTATCGCATGCTTCCTGCGTGACACTGCAGGCGGCCTCGGTCTTCACAGAGCAGCTCCTGTTCAGTACATCAGACCTGAGATCATCGGAATCGTAATCGGCGCATTCTGTGCTGCATTTGCCAAGAAGGAGTTCAGCTCCAAGGGCGGCAGCGCTCCTATGACAAGATTCGTACTCGGATTCTTCGCAATGGTAGGATGTCTTATGTTCCTCGGCTGCCCGTTCAGAATGATCCTGAGACTGGCAGGCGGAGACTGGAATGCTATCTTCGGTCTCGTAGGATTTGCTGCAGGTATCCTCTGCGGAATCTTCTTCCTGAAGAACGGCTACTCACTCAAGAGAACATACAGCCTTACCAAGGCTGAGGGATACATCCTTCCGATCATGGAAGTTGTTATCTTCGTTCTGCTTCTCGTGAAGCCTGCATTCATCTTCTTCTCTGAGGAAGGAGCAGGCCCGGGAGCTATGCACGCAGCTATCGGCGCTTCCCTGGCAGCAGGCCTCGTAGTAGGTGTTCTCGCTCAGAGAACAAGACTGTGCATGGTAGGTGGAATGAGAGACATGATCCTCTTTAAGGAATCAAGACTTCTCCTCGGATTCCTCGCTATCCTCGTAGCAGCATTCGTTACAAACCTCATTCTTGGCGGATTCCACGCTGGTTTCACAGAACAGCCTGTAGCTCACACTGACGGACTCTGGAACTGCCTCGGAATGCTCCTCGTTGGTTTTGCCTGCGTACTGCTAGGCGGATGCCCGCTCAGACAGCTCGTTATGTCCGGCGAAGGAAATGCTGACAGTGCTGTAACAGTACTCGGCCTCATGGTAGGCGCAGCATTCTGCCACAACTTCGGACTTGCTTCAAGCGGCGAAGGTCCTACACCTGCAGGAAAGATCGCAGTTATCATCGGAATCGTAGTAGTTGCTCTGATCGGCGTAGTTAACACTTACGTTAAGGATGAGAAGACTGCAGCTGAAGCAGCATAACTGATCGTTTTGCACAGACTGCCGCATCGCGGCAATGCAGTGAATGGAGGTGCATTATGGTAGATGCAAGAGGGCTTTCGTGCCCTATGCCTGTAATGATGACTCAGAAGGCAATGAAGAGCAAAGAGGATTATTATGAAGTCCTCGTAGACAACAAGACACCTTGTGAAAATGTCACACGCTATGCCCAGAGTCAGGGTTACAACGTTGAAGTAGAGGAGAAGGGCGGAGACTATCTGCTCAGGATCTCGAAGTAGTTCTTATGAGGCCTCCGGAACTTGAGATAGTGCCGGGGGCCTTTTTCTGTACTATTTCACAGGATTCAGGGAATAAGACACAGGCCTTATGGTATAATATCGGCCATGAACACATATATAGCAACATTCTTCATGCATTTTGGGTCAATAAGGTATGAGAGGCTCTGCAAGAGTAAAGGGTATCAGGCGAGAACGATGCCTGTCCCGCGCAATCTCAGCTCCAGCTGCGGCACCTGTGTCAAGTACACAGCGCCGGAGCCGCTTTACGACCCTGCACATGATGAGATGGAGACAATGGTCATCTGCAACGATGACGGGACTTACACCCAGATCTACCGGGCAGAAGGGCTGTGATGAAGTTTCAGATAAATGCAAAACAAAAATGCGAAAGCGCTGCAGCGTCTTCGCATTTTTTTGTGCTGTGATGCGGGTCTAGATGCTGAGGATCTCAAGTCCGTCGCACTTGTCTAGCGCGGACTTAGGACCGGTGACGCATACGCTGCCGTCTTCCGCGAGAGCTCTGAAGGCTTCGCGCCATTCGAGGAGCTGCGACGGTGTGGTCTCGAGTATCTCGCGTCTTATCCTGATACGGTCTTCATCTGAGAAGCCTGAGAACCAGAAGTCATCTGCCGAGCGGCCCTTGGTCGCAGGTGAGACGAGCGGCTCGGTCTGCGCGATGGTCGAGATGATGAAGCCGTCTATGCTTCCTTCAGGAGCATCGGCGAATGCATCGAGGAATCCCGGCATCGTTTTGTATGTGTTGAGCGATTTTTCCGGGCTCGGGTCTCTGTATGAGTAGCAGAGATAGCTGCCTGTCCTGCTCGCATTCACGGATGTACCGTATGCACCGCCCTTGACTCTGATCTCGTTCCAGAGGTATGCGAGCGAGAGTATGTTGGCGGCTACGGACATGCTGCCTGCAGGTTTCATATCTGTCTTCGACAGGTCATACGCGCGGACTGCATGAGATACCGATGCAGGTGCCTGCAGTCCGAGCTTTGCCGGAAGCGGTGATGTGTAACTGACTGATGCAGGCCGGGCTGTACCTTCCTGAAGGAGGGCGGTGAGCCCTGAGATATCTGCCGGCTCCGAAGCCGTGATGCTGACATAAGCGCCCGCTTTTACTACCGTGCGGGCAATGAGGTCGCGGGCGAACTCATTGAAACCGTTGATCCTTGCATCGAACTCGCGGTAGAGACCGTGCATGTAGTTTATGAATGTGCAGCCGTTCAGAGCTTCTGCAGCTGCATCTCTTGATGAATAGTGTGACCTTGCTGCGTATACTGCGAGCCTGTGGCCGGAGGATACAGCATAGCGCCTGCCTTCATCATCTATCTGTGCGACAAGCTCCTTCATGAGGGCCTTGTCGTCGAACTTTGTGCGTGTGAGGATCTCGACGATAAGTTCTTCAGCGTGGCTGAGATTCTCTTTCAGTACTGATGCTCTTGCTCTGAGGCATGGTGTGCATGCGGATGTGTCTCCATCCTTTGCAAGCACATCGATCCCGAATGACATTGAACCGACGTACATTTTGATCTCGTTCTGAAGCTCTGTGACACTGTAGTTCTCTGTAGGGAGATCCTTGTAGAACTCTGTGATGAGTGCTGCAGGCGCGAGGTCTTCATACGGAAGGTCGGTCAGAGGGAAGTATGCGTTGATGTATACGATCCCCTTGGTCGGTACCGGATGATAGAGCAAAGTGACTCCGTCTGTCTCGCTGACTTCGGTCCCTATAAGCTCAGGCGTGCGCTTTATGTCCTTAAGGTCGAGCTGCGGAATCGTAGCGAGGGCTTCCTCGCTGTCCGGTGTCTCCTGCCATGCGTTGAGTCCTGCGTTGAGGTCGTATAAAGCCTTTCTTCCCGCATCATCCAGTGAGGATACTTCGCTGCGGACACGTTCTGCTTCGGCTGCTGCATTCTCATCTCCGAACTCTGCAGAAGGTATGAGTGTCAGCCTTGTCAGCGAATCTGTATCCAGCAGATATTCTTCTGCCAGTTCTCTAATGTATTCAGGTGTAAGATCCTGGCGGAGCAGGGCGATAGCCTCATTGCTCTTAAGGTACAGGGCAGGGTCGCCGTCATACAGCCATGCGCCGTAGACTGCGTTGGCTCTGTAGAGTCCCTGCGGCTCAGGATACTGCCTGACGTTGGCCGTGCCTGTGAGGGTGCGATTGAAGCCCATGCCGATAGAGTCGGCCTTGTGGTAGTAGGGCGGGGTCCAGTCGACTCTCACCCCCTTGGGGGCATACCACGGCTCGGGTCCGTAGTGGTGGGTACCGGCAAAGATGTGGTGGATGCCGAGGGGCATCATGTAGTTGACGCACGCCTCGCGGCTTCTAAGCATCATGCTGAGGAGGGGGGCATTGACCGTTGGGGTATCGAATGTGGCTTTGAGCCATTCTTTGGCAATGTCCTCTGGGGTCAGCGCAGGGTTCCATGCCGTACGGCCGAAGGCATACCAGTTGGCTTGTGCGAAGTGATGGCCGCACCAGTTGGTATCGTCGCCGATATTGGCCACGCCTGCCATCGCCTTCAGGCTGCCGGGCTTCACAAACGAGAAGAACTCCTGCCACATCGGGGCGAGGTAGACCAGATGGTTGGCTGCGCCGAGATACTCCTGGGTGATCTGGAACTCGACCATCATCTGCGTCTTCTGCAGGGCGGTAAACAGCGGGCTGTATGGTTCGCGGGGTTGGAAATCGATGGGGCCGTTCTTGATCTGGATGATGACATTGTCGGCAAACTGGCCGTCGAGGGGCATGAACTCCTCGTAAGCCTGGTTGGCGCGATCGGGGCTCTGGGGCGCATAGACGAAGGCGCGCCACATCACGATGCCCTTGTGGGGCTTCAGCACGCGGGCGAGCATATTGGCGCCGTCGGCATGGGTGCGCCCGCAGTCCTGAGGCCCTGGCTCGCCCTCGGAGTTGGCCTTCACCAGAAAGCCGCCGAAGTCGGGGATCAGA
>CACWYF010000027.1 GCA_902765035.1 uncultured Eubacteriales bacterium | reverse complement strand
TATGCTGAAAGGCACATGTTGAAGTTGATTTGAACCGCCGTATGCCGAACGGCACGTACGGTGGTGTGAAAGGGCGGAGAAAATCCGCCCTATTCGATTTCACAAGCTAAAACTGCCGGTATCGTGTATAATGAATGAAGTATGTTATCAAAGGAGCTGATTCAAATGGAAAGTAAAGACAAAATCGTATATCTTGACTGGGACATTATCACATCGTTCATGACGGATGCGTTCATAGGTTACGGAGTGCCTGCAGAGGACGCTGCCATCTGTGCTGATGTGCTCGCTGAAGCGGACAGGAGGGGAGTTGACAGCCATGGCTGCAACCGCTTCAAGCCTATATATATCGACAGATTTGAGAACGGAACACTTCTGCCTAAAACTGAAATAGAGATCCTGAAAGAGACTCAGACCACACTTGTCATGGATGCACATGACGGCATGGGAATGGTCGCCAGCTACAGGATGATGAAGAGCCTCATTGAGAAGGCGAAGATTTGCGGCATGGCAGGCGGAGCTATACGCAACTCCACACACTACGGCATGGCTGCCTACTGGGCTATGATGGCCAGCAAGGAAGGCCTCATCGGCATCACAGGCACCAATGCGAGACCATCGATCGCTCCTACATTTGGAGTCGACAACATGATGGGAACCAACCCTCTTACATTCGCACTTCCGACTGATGAGGAGTTCCCGTTCTGCATAGACTGTGCTACATCTGTTGTACAGCGCGGCAAGATAGAGTACTATGCCCGTCAGGGAATGGATACACCTTCAGGTATGGTCATCAGAAATGACGGATCGTATATGACTGACAGCAATGAGATACTGAAGGCTCTCGTTAACGGCACTGCAGCTCTTGCACCTCTCGGAGGAGCAGGAGACGAGATGTGCGGTTACAAGGGATACGGATACGCTGCAGTAGTTGAGATACTGTCTGCGGCTCTTGCAGGCGGACAGTACATGAAGGCTCTGACAGGAAGAGCTCCTGACGGAAGCCCTCAGATGTATCATCTCGGACACTTCTTCTTCGTAGTCGATCCTGACGCATTCATGGGACAGGAAGAATTCAGAAAAACTGCAGGTGAGATATGCAGAGCACTGAGAGCATCGAAGAAGGCTCCCGGACATGACCGTATATGGACTGCCGGCGAAAAGGAACACGATAAGTGGCTTGAGCGTAAGGACAAGGGAGTCCCGCTGAATGCCTCTGAAAGAAGTGACCTCGCCGCAGTGCGCGACAAGCTCGGACTGGATTACACATTCCCTTGGGAATAATCTGTCAGGTTTGATGTAAGACAGGAATAAATGGTACAATTATCAGGATATAACCAATCAGCCGCAGAGGCGGCGCATAACTAAAGACTGAGGAAACTGATATGAAGGGAATAATACTTGCAGGCGGAGCCGGCACAAGGCTGTATCCGCTTACGATCGTTACATCCAAGCAGCTTCTGCCGGTGTATGACAAACCGATGATCTACTATCCGCTGTCAACACTTATGCTTGCCAATATCCGCGAGGTGCTGATCATAAGCACACCGGAGGACACTCCGAGAATCAGGACGCTTTTAGGCGACGGTTCGCAGTTCGGTATGGAGCTCTCATACGCTGTTCAGGATAAACCTGAGGGACTTGCACAGGCATTCCTGATCGGACGTGAGTTTATCGGCGATGATGCATGCGCAATGGTGCTTGGAGACAACATATTCTACGGTAACGGTCTCAATCACAAACTTATAGATGCATACAGGGCAGCAGAGGCCGGCAGAGCTACGATCTTCGGATACTATGTAGAGGATCCTGAAAGATTCGGAATCATGGAGTTCGATAAGGACTCCGGCGATGATCACGGAGTAAGAGTCATATCCGTAGAGGAAAAACCAAAACAGCCTAAGAGCAACTACGCGATCGTCGGACTGTATTTCTACCCGAAGGGTGTCAGCGACATGGCAGCCAATGTAAAGCCGAGTGCAAGGGGCGAGCTTGAGATCACCACTCTCAATGACATGTACCTCAAGGAGGACAGGCTGTCTGCACAGCTGCTCGGAAGAGGATATACATGGATGGATGCCGGCACATTCGACAGCCTGCAGAGAGCTACAGACTTTGTCAGCATGATCGAGCAGTATCAGGGCATGACTATTTCCGCACCTGAAGAGATCGCATACCATTTCGGATGGATCAGTGACGAGCAGCTTAAGGAAAGCGCACAGAAGTACGGCAAGAGCCCGTACGGAGATCGCCTGATGGCAGTGCTCGAGGGAAAGGTCGTACTGTAAACATAATACGCAGGGCAGAGCCCTCATCATGATATGAAAGATATAAAGGGGGGAAAAAATGAACTTTATATTCGTATCACCTAATTTTCCGCATACATACTGGAACTTCTGCGACCGCCTGAAGAAAAACGGGGTCAATGTACTGGGTATAGGAGATGCGCCTTACGACAGTCTCGAGGAGCCTCTGAAGGCCGCTCTGACTGAATACTACAAGGTCGGCAACATGGAGAACTACGACGAGATGTACCGTGCTGTCGCGTATTTTGCATTCAAATACGGGAAGATAGACTGGCTCGAGTCCAACACCGAATACTGGCTTGAGCAGGATGCGAGACTGCGTGAGGACTTCAACATTCAGACAGGAGTCCAGCCGCATGAGATTGCTCTGTGGAAGAGCAAGTCGGCAATGAAGCCTGTTTACAAGGAAGCAGGCATTCCTACTGCCCGCAACCACAAGGTAACAGACATAGCTGCAGCTAAGGAATTCCTCGATGAGATCGGAGGCTTCCCGGTCATCGTCAAGCCGGATGTAGGCGTCGGCGCGGCGGACACATGGAAGCTCGAGAATGAGAAGGATCTCGAATGGTTCTATAACAATCTTCCTGAACATCCGTATGTAATGGAGGAGTTCGTTTACGGCAACATCTATTCATATGATGCTATCTGCGACTTGAACGGCGATGTGCTCTTCGAATCATCGAACTGGTTCCCGCCTTCGATCGCTGACATGGTCAACAAGGGACTTGACCTTGCGTACTATACGACAGACTATGTTCCTGAGCAGCTGAAGAAGTACGGCCGTGCCGCACTCAAGGCATTCAAGGTCAGAAGCAGATTCGTGCATTTTGAGTTCTTCCGCCTCACGCAGGCGAGAAAGAACCTCGGTGAAGTCGGAGACTTCGTCGGACTTGAGGTCAACATGAGGCCTGCAGGCGGTTATACTCCGGACATGATGGATTACGCCCACAATACTGACGTGTATGAGATATGGGCTGAGATGGTCGCATATAATGAACGCAGGCTGCCTGACATAGGCGGTGACAGATTCTGCGCTTATGCTTCGAGAAGAGATATTCACAAATACGTCCACACCCATGAGGAGATCATGGAGAAGTACGGCGACCGCATGAAGATGTGCGAGCGCATGCCTGATGTGCTGTCGGGAGCTATGGGCAACCAGATGTACACTGCAGTGCTCGATTCGATCGAAGAGGTCGAGGCTTACAACGAATTCATCCACGCAAGAGCTGAATAGCACGCGGGGTATTCTGGAACATTTCAAGGAAGGGACAAGGAAACGATGAAAGAAACATATAATAAGGAATACAGCTGGATAATGGACCGCGACATGGAGTACGCGGTGTTCGGAGAGAGCGGCAAAGTGATGTTCGCATTCGCTCCTCAGAACGGACACACATATGACTTTGCAAGCTTCGGCATGGTCGAGACAGTAAGACCGTGGATCGAGGCGGGCAAGCTCATGGTAGTCTGCGTTGACAGTATTGATGCAGAGTCCTGGTCAGATCAGTACGGGGATCCGAGATACCGCATCGAGATGCAGGAGAAGTGGTTCCACTATGTGACAGATGAACTTGCACCTAAGTTCGTAAGCAGTGAGAACCGCGGCATCGTCACCGGATGCAGCATGGGAGGACTTCATGCAGGAGTATTCTTCTTCCGCAGACCTGATCTGTTCGACACTATGATCTCCCTGAGCGGACTTTTCGATGCACAGTTCTTCTTCCGTGACTACATGGACGACCTGGTATACGAAAATTCACCTATCCACTTCCTGCCTAACATGCCGGAGGATCATCCGTGGATGGACTGGTACAGAAAGAGCAACATCATAATCTGCGTAGGCCAGGGCGCATGGGAAGACGAGATGCGTTATGATGCAGCCCGCATGAGAGACATCATGGAAGCCAAGGGCATCCCGGGCTGGGTGGACTTCTGGGGATATGACGTCAACCACGACTGGCCGTGGTGGCGCAAGCAGCTTCCGTATTTTGTCGGAACTGTGCTCGGCGAAGCATAAACACGCGGCATGAAGCATGCCTGATCACACATGCAGCAGGGCCTCAGGGCCCTGTTTTTTGCGTGCAGAAAATCTTGTTTTCTTTTGTATAAAATAACTGTTGACAGAGAGGGGGAATAAGAGTATATTATGCACAGTGATTAGCACTCTGATTGGGTGAGTGCTAACAAACAAAAAATTAGAGACAAGGAGGCACGCCATGGATCTGAGCGAAAGACAATTGCAGATACTTCAGGCGATCATCAATGATTATGTTGAGAACGCTGAGCCGGTAGGCTCGAGATCGATCGCAAAAAAATATGACCTTGGCGTCAGCCCTGCAACCATACGTAACGAGATGTCAGACCTTGAGGAAATGGGTTACCTGACACACCCTCATACTTCAGCAGGCAGAGTCCCGTCGGATAAGGCTTACAGACTGTACGTCAACAACCTGATGAAGAAGAAGAACCTCAGCGCCAGAGACAAGAGACTCATCAATGAGAGACTTGCGGCAAGCAGAGATGAATTCGATGCTACCATAAGGCATGCGGCTGAGCTCCTCTCAGAGATCACCCATCTGACATCCTTCGCTCTGACGCCGGCTACTAATGAAGAGACTATCTCGTTCATAAGACTGCTGCCGGTCGATGAGAGAACGATCATCCTGATGATCGTAGGAGAGAGCGGCAATGTGACCAATACCACACTGCGTCTCAAGGTGCCGTACACTCAGGAGAGACTGGACCTGCTGAGCAAGAACATGACAGTAACATACAAGGGCAGGACTCTTGATGATGTTCTCAAGAGCCACATCATAGAGGATGTGGGAACAGATATAGCAGCACTGAATGCGCTCGAGGCAGGCGTAATGCCGGGATTCCTCAGAACGCTCGAGGATATGCTGAATGTCAACCTGTATATGGAAGGTATGACCAATATCTTCAATCTGCCTGAGTATTCGAGCATAGACAGAGCCAGAGACTTCATGCAGCTGTTCGCTCAGAAGGACTGGTTCACACAGAAGATACTTCAGCGTGCGGACGGTGTCGTAGTCACGATCGGTGACGAGAACACGATGATGAAGGACTGCTCGCTGATAACAGCAACATACCATGTGGACGGCAAGCTCGTCGGAAAGATAGGAGTCATCGGACCTACGAGAATGAAATACGGCGAAGTAACGTCACTCATGGAATACCTGACCAACAACCTCAGCGAGTCTTTCAGACTTACTGACGGTGAAGATAAAACTGAAAGGAACGATAAATAATGGCTGAAGACAATGTAAAGCACATCCACATTGAAGATGCGGATGAAGCTGAAAAGCAGAAGACTGAAAGTCCTGAAGCTGAAGAAGCCGCTGCTGAAGAAAAGGCAGAAGGCGAAGGGGAAGCGGCTGAAGAAAACGGAGCTGAAGAAACAGCAGAGGCCGGTGAAGAAAAGGCTGCAGAGGAAGAAAAGAAGGCTGAGGAACAGGAGTCTGAACGCTACATGAGACTCATGGCTGAATTCCAGAACTTCAAGAGAAGGGCTGCCAGGGAGAAATCGGACATACACGCTTATGCCAATGAGAAAATCATCGGAGAGCTGCTGCCGGTACTCGATAATTTTGAAAGAGCTCTTGATACGAAGTCGGATGACGTCGAGGGTTATGCCAAGGGTATGGAGCTTATATTCACTCAGCTCAAGACAGCGCTTGAACATGCGGGCCTTGAGGAGATCCCTGCACTGGGCGAGGAGTTCGATCCTAACGTCCACAACGCGGTAATGACTGAAGACAGCGATGAGCATGAAGACAATCACATCAGCAAAGTCCTTCAGAAAGGCTACAAGCTGAACGACAAGGTAATCAGACCGTCGATGGTAGCTGTAGTACGTAAATAAGTTAAAAAATCTATTTTCACAATAGGAGGAAATAAAATGAGCAAGGTAATCGGAATCGATCTCGGAACAACAAACAGCTGCGTCGCTGTACTCGAAGGCGGCGAGCCGACAGTTATCACTAATGCAGAGGGCGCAAGAACAACTCCTTCTGTAGTTGCATTCACAAATAAGGGTGAAAGGCTTGTAGGCGAGACAGCCAAGAGACAGGCTATCACAAACCCTGACAGAACGATCTCATCGATCAAGAGACACATGGGTGAAGCTTATACCGTAGATATTGACGGCAAGGCTTATACACCTCAGGACATCTCCGCTATGATCCTCGCTAAGCTGAAGGCTGATGCAGAGGCTTATCTCGGAGAGAAGGTAACAGAGGCTGTTATCACTGTACCGGCTTACTTCTCAGATGCTCAGAAGCAGGCAACCAAGGACGCAGGAAAGATCGCAGGACTCGATGTAAAGAGAATCATCAACGAGCCTACAGCTGCTTCCCTGGCATACGGACTTGACAAGGACAACGGAAGCCAGAAGATCCTGGTATACGACCTGGGCGGCGGTACATTCGATGTATCCGTACTCGAGCTCGGTGACGGAGTATTTGAAGTACTCGCTACCAACGGTGACACACACCTCGGCGGAGATGACTTCGATAACGCACTGATGAACTTCCTCGCAGACTCCTTCCAGAAGGAGCACGGAATCGACCTGAGAGCTGACAAGATGGCTCTCCAGAGACTGAAGGAAGCTGCAGAGAAGGCTAAGAAGGAACTCTCAAGCGCTCAGACAACCAAGGTCAACCTGCCGTTCATCACAGTATCTGCAGAAGGTCCTCTCCACATGGATATGGACATTACAAGAGCAAGATTTGAGCAGCTGACCAAGGACCTCGTTGAGAGAACTATCGAGCCTATGCACAAGGCTATGAGAGATGCAGGCGTTACATCTGCTGACCTCGCCAAGGTCATCCTCGTAGGTGGTTCCACAAGAATCCCTGCAGTTCAGGAAGCTGTTAAGAGAGTTACAGGCAAGGAGCCGTTCAAGGGCATCAACCCTGATGAGTGCGTAGCTATCGGAGCAAGCATTCAGGCCGGAGTACTTACAGGTGAAGTAAACGACATCCTGCTTCTCGACGTAACACCGCTTTCACTGTCCATCGAGACACTCGGCGGAGTAGCTACAAAGCTGATCGAGAGAAATACAACAATTCCTACCAAGAAGAGCCAGATCTTCTCAACTGCTGCTGACAACCAGACTGCAGTAGACATCCATGTAATGCAGGGTGAAAGAGAAATGGCTGCCGGCAACATCACACTCGGCAGATTCCAGCTCACAGGTATCGCACCTGCTCCACGTGGAATCCCTCAGATCGAGGTTACATTCGATATCGATGCAAACGGTATCGTAAACGTAAGCGCCAAGGATATGGCAACAGGCAAAGAGCAGAAGATCACTATCACTTCTTCCACAAAGCTGTCTGAGGATGAGATCAATGCCAAGATCAAGGAAGCAGAACAGTATGCAGAAGAAGACAAGAAGCAGAAGGAAGCAGTTGAGACCAAGAACCAGGCTGAAGGCATGATCTTCGAGATCGAGAGACAGCTGAAGGATCTCGGCGACAAGGTAACAGAGCAGGAGAAGTCCACTGTAGAAGCTGCAAAGAATGACCTTCAGAGCGCTATCGATGCAAACGACATCGAGGGCATGAAGACCAAGATGGAAGCACTTACAAATGCGTTCTATCCGATCTCCACAAGGATCTATCAGGAAGCTCAGGCAGCAGCAGGCCAGGCCGGTGCAGGCGCTCAGGGCTTCGACCCTAACAACATGGGCGGCGCAGGCTTCAACCCTAACATGGGCGGATTCGGCGGCAATGCCGGCGGAGCAAACAACGGTCCTTCAAACGACGGAACAGTTGATGCAGACTATGAAGTTGTAGACGAAGACTAGTCTATGTGATATAGTTCCCGGGTGCGCCGGATAGGCGCACCCTGACTACATTCTATACAAAGGAAACATAAGATAATGGCAGACAAGAGAGATTATTACGAGGTCCTGGGCGTTCAGAAGAGCGCAAGTGAGGATGAGATCAAGAAAGCTTACAGAAAGCTTGCAATGAAGTATCATCCTGACAGGAACCCCGGTGATAAGGCCGCAGAGGAGAAATTCAAGGAGCTGAATGAGGCTTACGAAGTTCTCTCAGATCCCGACAAAAAGGACAAATATGACAGATTCGGATTTGCAGGAGTCGACCCGAGCTACGGTGGCGGTGCAGGCGGATTCGGAGACTTCGGTGGCTTCGGAGGATTCGGCGGCGCCGGCATGAACTTCGACGATATCTTCGACATGTTCGGAGGATTCGGCGGAGGCAGACGCAGCTCCAGGAGAAACGGTCCTCAGAAGGGCCGTGACCTTCAGAAGACTGTAACGATCGACTTCACTGACGCTCTCTTCGGATGCAAGAAGACTATCGAGATCAGCAAGGATGTCAAGTGCAAGACATGTGGCGGATCCGGAGCCCGTCCGGGAACAGGACGCAGAACATGCGATGCCTGCGGAGGAACAGGACAGATCTCACAGGTCAGCAATACTCCTTTCGGAAGATTCCAGAATGTCACCACATGTTCGAAGTGCGGCGGTACAGGCCAGGTAGTTGAGTCACCATGCTCTGACTGCGGCGGCAGCGGAAGGATCAGAAAGACAGTCAAGATCAATGTGGACATTCCTGCAGGCGTAGATACGGACAGCATCGTAACTGTCAGAGGACAGGGCGAACCGGGCATCAACGGCGGACCGGACGGCGATCTCTACATCGTAGTCAATGTCAAGGCTCACAGCACATATAAGAGAAGAGGAAACGACCTCTATCTCGATCTGCCTATCACATTCGACCAGGCAGCGCTCGGAGCCAAGGTACAGGTGCCGGGATTCGGCGAGACATACAGCTATACCATCACACCGGGCACACAGACAGGCAGCTCCTTCAGACTTAAAGGCAAGGGCGTGCCTGATGTGAGAACAGGACGTAAGGGCGATCTGTACGTAAGGGTGGTAGTAGAGGTTCCTACCAAGCTTTCACGCAAGGAAAAGAAGGCTATCGAGGAGATGGCGGGAAAGCTCGGAGACGATGCATATCCTAAGAAGAACAAATTCAGCAAGCTTAAATTCTAATATAGCAGAGAGAGCCGGAGGTCTCCGGCAGGCTCCGGAAAGCTGAACTTACAGAAAACATGGCGCACTGCAGAAAGGACCGAAAGCGGTCTTGTGCAGTGTGCTTTTTCGTACAGTCTGAGTCTCATCTGAGGCAAGCGCTCACTGAGACCGTAAACAAGTAAAAAACGCATACACAAATCAAACGGGGGAAAACAGAATGATAGTAATACCTGTATATAATGTGATACTCGCACCTAAAGCGAGAGTTTTCATGGGCCTTGATCAGGTGCAGAGAAGTGCGGGAGAAAGGATAATACTCCCGGGCGAAAGTGGATGTTGAAAGCGTTACGATACATCCTAATCACACCATAAGCCTGCAGATAACCAGAAGAAGCGACATAGAGGACCTGAAGGCGGATGTCGAGGCAGAGAAACTCAAAAACCTCAAGCAGGAGATGAGAGATTTTGCCGCAGGTTTTGAATGGGCTGATTCCATAGAGTACTGGCTGAACCAGATAGATACTGTAGAGAGAGCAGCCTGCGCTCTGTCGCCATGGCTTGAGATAGATAACGAAAGACGATATGGGATTCTTGCAGAGGACAGCAGGAAGAAGAGAGCTGAAATGATAGAGGAGATCCTGTACGATTTCCTCGAGGTAGGCCGTATCACCAATGAAGCGATGAGTTCCCAGCAGAAGGAGCAGCAGCAGATGTTCCGTGAGTCTGCGATCAAGCGCCAGATAGAGCGCCTCCAGCAGGAGCTCAATGAGATGCATCCTGAGGATGTGACTGACATCCAGAAGTTCGAGCAGAAGATCGCTGAATCCGGGATGAATGAAACTGCACGCAAGGAGGCGGAGAAGGTACTCAACCGTCTCAAGCAGGAGGGCAGCCAGAGTGCTGAATCAGGCCTTCTGTACGACTACCTAGACTTTGTCACCAGCCTTTCCTGGAAGAAGGAAGACATGGTCGGCATCGATCTTGATGACGCCAGAGCCATCCTCGATGAAGATCACTACGGACTCAGTAAGGTCAAAGACAGGATCATCCAGCAGATCGCTGTTATGAATCTGAAAAAGCAGCAGTCCGGGTCCATACTCCTATTCGTTGGAGCTCCGGGCACGGGCAAAACAAGTATCGGAAGAAGCATCGCGAGAGCCCTGGGCCGTGAGTATGTCAGAGTCAGTCTCGGCGGTGTCCATGATGAGTCGGATATCCGCGGACACAGAAGGACTTACATAGGCGCAATGCCGGGAAGGATAATGGACGGAATCCAGAAGAGCGGTGTGTCCAATCCGGTAATGGTCCTCGACGAAGTGGACAAACTGTCGGCATCATACAACGGGAGCCCTGCGAGCGCTTTGCTTGAAGTACTCGACCCTGAGCAGAACAACACATTCACGGATCACTACATGAACGTACCGTACGACCTCTCGGATGTACTGTTCATATGCACCGCGAACACGACAGATACCATCCCTGAACCGCTTCTCAACAGAATGGAAGTGATACAGTTCAGCGGATATACACCTATAGAGAAGCTGTCGATAGCCAGAAGGCATCTTGTCCCGAAATCGATGGAGAACATGGGAATACTTCCGGAGCAGCTCGAGATAACGGATGAAGCTCTTGAGACTCTGATCTCGGATTACACAATGGAGGCGGGAGTAAGAGGTCTCAGGAAGAGAATAGATAACATCTGCAGAAGCTACGCGGTCAAAGTATCGACCGATCCGGATGTAAAGCAGATTGTTACGCCTGATGAAGTGCGCGAGGAGATGGACACAAGGCCAGTACATCACGACAAGATCCTGCCGCAGCCGAGACCGGGTGTGGTGACAGGACTTGCCTGGACGCCTGTCGGCGGCGAGATACTGTACATCGAGACGATGTTCACAAGAGGCAAGGGAGAACTGATCATCACAGGACAGCTGGGCGATGTCATGAAGGAATCCGCAAGGATAGCGATCAGCCTCGTCAAGGCGATTTTCCCTGATTCAGAGAAGAAGTTCAGCGAGAATGACCTTCACATACATGTGCCTGAAGGAGCGGTCCCTAAGGATGGTCCGTCAGCAGGTATAGCTCTGACAACAGCGCTGGCATCTCTTGTCACGGGACACGCCGTTGATACACACATAGCGATGACAGGCGAGGTGGCACTCCGCGGTGCTGTAACACCTATAGGCGGACTGCCTGAAAAGCTGATGGCTGCTGAGAGGGCCGGGATAACCCGGGCATTCATACCTGAGGATAATGAGTTCGACCTCAAGGATGTCGCTGACGAGGTGAAGGAGAAGATAGAGATCATGCCAAGATGGACATGATCAGTGCAATGGACTCAAATGATGGGGAGATTAAGAATATTTCAGGATACAGGATTGCCATTATTAACATGGCGTCTATTGAAAATACTGGTTTTGCCGAGCAGTATCTCAAGAAAGTTACAGATAGTAGCCTATGGATTAGTTGCGAAAAGTGTCAAAAGAAAGAGTACTGCCATGTTTGGCGGAACTGTAGATTGATACAAAAGTACAGGGATGGAGTCTGCAAATTCATAACAGATTATTATACATGGCAAATGGAATACGGGACTCGTCTGACCATCAGAAGCATTACAGAGCACTTGTCATATATGATGACAGGCGGATTTGATTGCGACATGGTTGAACCAGGCGAATCTCACAAATTGCTCTTTTCAAACCTGTTCTTTGGATTTGAAGGAATGGTTTCGAATTCTTTAGCAGACAGCGTACTTGCAGTAAGGGCCGCGAAGCAAAGCAGGATTTATCAAAAGAGGATGCGGGTTGATGAAAAGCTGCTGATACAGAAGGATTATGAACATTTATTTGGAAATGATATACAAATGATCATTAGTGAGACTGACGAAGAGTCAAAACTCTTAAAGGCCTGGGATGATGAACTTAGAAGAATATACATTTTTATGAATAATTTT
>CACWYF010000026.1 GCA_902765035.1 uncultured Eubacteriales bacterium | reverse complement strand
TCCCGAGACTATCGAGGCACTGTATCACAAGGGGTATCATGATGCAGAGGCGATCAGGGAATTTATGAACGGAAAGTAGAGTGCGCTATGGAGCAAAAGTGCTGATGAAAAGCGCACTTATGCGCCGAGAACACTTGTTCGCAGAACGGATATATGATAGAATTAATCAACCTCTGAAAAGGGGTTGATATTTTTTTCTAATCAAAAGATAATTGACGGGACATAGATGATGTGTCATTAGGGACCGTCCCTTTTGTCACACTCATGCTGTATGAGCATCAGAGAACAATGAGGAGGCAACGTATTTTATGCCTAAGTTCAGAGTCGTAAGTGATTTTGCGCCTACGGGAGATCAGCCGCAGGCGATAAGGGAGATAGCGGACGGAATACTTGCAGGAAGGGAGGCCCAGACGCTGATGGGCGTTACCGGATCCGGCAAGACTTTTACGATGGCCAAGATCATCGAGGCTGTACAGAAGCCGACCCTTGTCATCTCGCACAACAAGACTCTTGCGGCCCAGCTGCACGGCGAGTTCAAGGAGTTCTTCCCTGACAATGCAGTCGAGTATTTTGTCAGCTACTACGATTACTATCAGCCTGAGGCATACGTGCCTTCAAGAGACCTGTACATAGAGAAGGATGCAGATATAAACGAAGAGATCGACAAGCTGAGACACTCGGCGACCGCTGCTCAGCTCGAGAGGAAGGATGTCATCATCGTAGCCTCGGTATCCTGCATCTACGGACTCGGTTCACCGGCGTCCTACCGCAATCAGCTGATCAGCCTGAGACCTGGTATGGAGATCGAGAGAATGGAACTCCTGCGCAGGCTGACTGAGATACAGTATACGAGGAATGACATAGACTTCCAGCGCGGCTCTTTCCGTGCAAGAGGAGATGTCATAGACATATATCCTGCCGGCGGAGAAGAAGCCGTCAGGCTGGAGATGTTCGGCGATGAGATCGAGAGTATCAGAGAGATC
This sequence comes from uncultured Eubacteriales bacterium, assembly GCA_902765035.1. Classification (GTDB taxonomy): domain Bacteria; phylum Bacillota; class Clostridia; order Peptostreptococcales; family Anaerovoracaceae; genus Crickella. Next base: position 8,945 of record CACWYF010000026.1, on the reverse strand, counting down.
GATCCGCTGACAGGCGAGGTGACTGCATCACGCCAGCACATCTCGATCTTCCCGGCCAGCCACTATGTCACCAGCAGGGAGGACATGCAGCTCGCAGTAGCTTCGATCAGAGAGGAACTGAAAGAGCGGCTCGACTGGTTCCGTGCCAACGGCAAGCTGCTGGAGGCTGAGAGACTTGAGCAGAGGACCAATTACGACATCGAGATGATGATGGAAGTAGGCACATGCAAGGGTATCGAGAACTATTCCAGGCACATCAACTTCCTGAAACCGGGAGAGAGGCCGTACACACTGCTGGACTACTTCCCGGACGGGGATTTCCTGACGATCATTGACGAGTCGCATGCGATGCTGCCTCAGCTGCGCGCGATGTACAACGGCGACCATTCAAGAAAGGAATCGCTGGTCGAATACGGATTCAGACTTCCTTCAGCCTTTGACAACAGGCCGCTTAAATTCGACGAGTTCAGCAAACTGACCGGGCAGACAGTATATGTCTCCGCAACACCGGCAGAGTATGAACTGAACCGTTCCGGCGGCGTTACGGCAGAGCAGCTGATAAGACCGACAGGACTTCTCGATCCGCTGATCGAGGTCCGTCCTACCGAGGGTCAGATAGATGACCTGATAGGTGAGATATATAAGACAACTAAGCAGAACGAGCGCGTCCTCGTAACCACACTTACCAAGAGAATGGCTGAAGACCTGACCAAGTTCCTGCAGGAACAGGGCATCAGAGTCAGATATCTGCATTCAGACATAGATAATTTTGAGAGGCTGGAGATAATCAGGGACCTGCGAATGGCAAAATTCGATGTCCTGGTAGGCATCAACCTGCTGCGTGAGGGTCTCGACCTTCCAGAGGTGTCGCTCATAGCGATACTTGATGCTGACCAGCAGGGATTCCTCCGTAATGAGACCTCGCTCATCCAGACAGTCGGAAGAGCTGCCCGTAATGAGCACGGCCGCGTCATCATGTACGGAGATCACATCAGCCCTGCGATGAAGGCGTGTATCGACGAGACAGCCCGCAGACGCAAGGTCCAGGATGAGTACAACAAGGCTCACGGCATCGTGCCTAAGACCATCGTCAAGCCTATAAGGGAGATCGCAAGAGCGGTCGAAGAGTATCACGGCGATAAGAATGTCAGAGACCCTAAGGCGATGACGACCGCAGAACTCCGTGAGACGATCCGCGATGTGGAGAAGAACATGAAGGAAGCCGCAAAGCAGCTTGACTTCGAGCGTGCAGCAGAGCTCCGTGATGTTCTCTTCGAACTCCGGGCCAGCCTGAGGGCCTGACACTGAGGACCGGAACCACATTTCCGGTTATACGGACAACTGATAAACAAGGTTACAACAATCGTAATATAGTTATATAAATATGGAAAAAAACATAGTAATCAAAGGTGCAAGAGAGCACAATCTCAAGGGAATAGATGTCACGATCCCGCGTGACAAGATGGTCGTACTGACCGGACTGTCGGGCTCGGGCAAGTCTTCACTTGCATTTGACACTCTTTATGCAGAGGGACAGAAGAAGTATGTCGAGTCGCTCTCTTCATATGCCCGCCAGTTCCTTGGACTTATGAAGAAGCCGGATGTACAGCTTATCGAGGGACTTTCACCTGCAATTAGCATCGATCAGAAGACGACGAGCCGCAACCCGAGGTCGACTGTCGGAACGGTCACTGAGATATACGACTATCTGAGACTCCTCTATGCGAGGATTGGCGTTCCGCACTGCCCTGTATGCGGCAGGGAGATAGCCAGCCAGTCCATCGACAGTATTATCGAGAACATTCAGAGCCACGGAGTCGGAACGAGGATCATAGTGCTTGCGCCGGTCATAAGAGGCCGCAAGGGTGAGCACAAAGCCATATTCGACAGGATCCGACGTGACGGATATACAAGAGTCAGAGTCGACGGAGAGATCAGGAGGATCGACGAAGACGAGATCACGCTTGCCAAAAACAACAAGCATACCATCGAGATCGTAGTCGACAGGATCGTTATAAGAGAAGACAACCGCAGCCGTATTGCCGAGGCACTCGAGATAGCCATCAAGGAAGGCGAAGGCATCTGCAACGTCATGTATCTCCCGGATAAGAAGCAGGTACAGAGTACAGAACTTCAGCAGCAGGGAGCACCGGACGACGCCGCTCCTGACGGCAATCTCTTTGCTGAGCAGAAGGAGACTCTTGTGACATACTCGACTAAGTTCTCCTGCCCTGAGCACGGAGTCGGCCTTGAAGAGATGGAACCGAGAATGTTCTCTTTCAATGCGCCTTACGGTGCATGCGACTGCTGCAGCGGACTCGGATTCACACTAAGGATCACTGATGAGGCAGTAGTAACAGACGAGAACAAGAGCATCCTCAACGGAGCGATGGGAAATGTTTTTGCATCTCTGGATGCAATGGGATTTTACCGCCAGATGCTCAACCGTCTCGCGGTAGATCACGGAACTGACCTGTCCGTTCCGTACAAGGTTCTCCCGCCTAAATTCAAGGATGAGCTCCTGCACGGTACCGGAACGCGCAGACTAAAGTATACCTACGAGAGCAGATCGGGCAGAGTATCCCACATGAACCATACCTTCGAGGGCGTCATCCCGAGTCTCGAGCGCAGGTGGGGCGAGACCAACTCGGAATTCATCAAGAACAAGATCTCCGACATGATGACAGAGGAGGAATGCCCTGTATGCCACGGACGCAAGCTCAAGGATACGGTGCTTGCGGTCACTGTCGGGGGAAAGAACATAATTGATCTGACTGATCTTTCGGTAGTCCAGGCGCTGAGATTCTTCGAGGATCTCGAAGGACAGCTCAGCGAAAGAGATAAGAAGATCAGCAGCATGGTCACCAAGGAGATCAGGGCTAGACTGAGCTTCCTCAAGAATGTAGGACTCGGATATCTGACTCTCAGCAGATCGGCCGGGACCCTCTCCGGAGGAGAATCCCAGAGAATAAGACTCGCGACACAGATAGGATCGGGCCTCGTAGGAGTGCTGTATATACTCGACGAGCCGTCTATCGGACTTCACCAGAGTGATAATGACAAGCTGCTCGCATCGCTGCGTGACCTGACGGACATGGGCAATACCCTGATCATCGTTGAGCATGATGAGGATACTATGTATGCAGCGGATTACATCGTAGACATAGGGCCGGGTGCCGGAGTCAACGGAGGTGAGCTCGTTGCACAGGGAACCGTTGAGGATATCAAGAACTGTCCTGAGTCCATAACCGGGCAGTTTCTCTCGGGCAAGAGGCACATCGAAGTGCCGGCTGTCAGAAGACCGGGCAACGGACTATATCTGGATATAATCGGTGCTCAGGAGAATAACCTCAAGAATATTGATGTAAGGATACCTGCCGGCAAGCTCGTGCTTGTCACGGGTGTCAGCGGATCGGGCAAATCCAGCCTCGTAAATGAGATCCTCTACAAGGGTGTGTCCAGGGTCACGAACAAGACACAGGAGCGACCGGGCAAATTCCGCGAGATCAGGGGCATCGAGAATTTTGACAAGGTCATCAACATCGACCAGTCGCCTATAGGAAAGACGCCGAGATCCAACCCGGCAACCTATACCGGCATGTTCACGCACATCAGAAACCTCTTTGCAGAGATGCCTGAGGCCAAAGTCCGCGGCTACAATCCGGGCAGGTTCAGCTTCAATGTAAAGGGCGGACGCTGCGAGCACTGCAACGGCGACGGCATCATCAAGGTAGAGATGAACTTCCTGCCTGATGTATTCGTGCCGTGCGAGGTCTGCGGAGGCGCAAGATACAATCATGAGACGCTGGAGGTCAAGTACAAAGGCAAGAATATCTCCGAGGTCCTGAACATGACAGTCGCAGAAGCGATACCGTTCTTCGAGAACCAGCAGAGCATCCTCCGCTACCTGAAGACGCTCGACGATGTAGGCCTCGGATACATAAGCCTCGGACAGCCGTCCACACAGCTGTCGGGCGGTGAGGCACAGAGGATCAAGCTTGCGACAGAGCTTTCAAAGAGAAGCACCGGACGCACTCTCTACATCCTCGACGAACCGACAACGGGACTTCATTTTGCCGATGTTGAGAAGCTGCTGTACGTACTGAACAGACTTGTCGACGAAGGCAACACGGTAGTAGTCATCGAGCACAACCTTGACGTCGTCAAGCAGGCCGACCACATCATCGACCTCGGACCTCAGGGCGGTGACGGCGGCGGGTACATAGTCACCGAAGGAACACCTGAAGAAGTCGCGCAGGTGAAAGAATCCTATACAGGACAGTATCTTAAGAAGATGCTGTAACACAGAAGAAAGGCAGGCGGGAAAGGATCCCGCCTGCTATTAAATTGCGGACATGAAAAAACCGGTATTTCTACCGGTTCCTTGACGCCTTGATTGCCTTATCCATCTTGCGGTCTGCATCGCGTTTTGCTTCTGCTTCCCGCTTGTCGTAATTCTTCTTACCTCTGCACAGACCGAGCTCCACTTTGCACCTGCCGTTCTCGTCGAGATAGACAGACAGCGGTATAAGGGTCAGGCCCTGCTGGGTTTTGACCGTGCCGTAGAGCTTGCTGATCTCTTTCTTGTGCATCAGACGAGTACGCACTCTCAGCGGGTCGACATTGTATCTGTTTCCCTGCTCATAAGGCGCTATATGCATGCCCGTCACGATGAGTTCGCCCTTGCTCGTTATCTTGGCGTAGCTCTCCTTGATGCTCACGCCGCCCTTGCGGACGGACTTGATCTCAGTCCCAGTGAGCACGATGCCGGCCTCATAACGCTCCTCGACAAAATAGTCGTGAAAGGCCTTCTTGTTATTCGCGATTACCTTTCTTCCTTTTCCTTTACTCATTTATTTACAGTTTACCCTTCATTTAGATTTTAATATATTCTGAACGGTGATCTGTCATAAGGGATCCTCCCACAAGGTGGGTCCCTCCTTGTGACTGGTTCGCAGAAGAGCGGGCAACCCGTAAGGATACAAAAATGTTGCGAAAAGCTCTTCGGGAATTATCACCTGAAGAATATATTAAAATCTCTGTATCTTATTGAACGGGAACAGCCTCAGGACTACTTTGCCCTCGATCTGATCAAAGGCCACTGTTCCGACCTCGGACCGCCTCGAATCTATGCTGCCTGCCCGGTTGTCACCCATCACGAAGTACTGTCCGTCAGGGACCGTGTAGATCTCACCCTCAAGAGGGATCTCGAAAGCCGGCGTGTAACCATCCTTGAGATAGTCCTCATGATACGCTTCACCGTTGATGTACAGCTGATCGCTTATGATGGATATCTCGTCTCCCGGAAGGCCGATGACCCTCTTGATCAGAAGCTTGTCCTTGCCGGTGTTTTCATCCGGCATGCTGCTCTGGAATATGATTATATCCCCGCGCTCCGGAGTATGGCTGCGGTAGGCCTGCCTGTACATGATCATATAGTCATTCTCGTGAAGCGTGTCCTCCATCGATGACTGCTTGACTATAGTCGGTCTTATAAAGAACAGAACGATAGCAGCAAGAATGACCGCTATGACAACATCGATAAGCAGACTCTTAAGGAAGCTACCTGCTGTCTCGCCGGCAGAACGTACTCCGCCTGCGGCTTCAGTTACGGTTGTGTTCAGATTCTCTTCGCTGTAATTATCCAATGTGTTCTCCCATAATTCTTTCAAATGCAGGCGGAACAGGTGCTGTAAAGCTCTGCCCTGCAAGATATTCTATCTCTTCCGGCAGGCCGTTCTCCGCAAAGCTGATCCTCTGAGCGTGGAGCAGCTGCGTCGTGATGCGGTATCTGCGGGCAAAATATTCATTTATATTATCGACTTCCTGACGTGTTGCCGGAACGGTTCCGGCTTCGCGTACGGTGTCTTCGTTCACGGCATGGGCGTACTTGACATCTCCTGCAAGAGGATGTCCCATAGCAGCAAGATGCGCTCTGATCTGATGAGACCTGCCGGTCACCAGCCGGATATCCGTAAGGGTGACCTCTGATGCACCGCTGATCCTGAAGTGCATTCGCGGCATCACCTGAGTGATGACCCCGCGCATTTTTGCCGGAGCTCCGGCTGCACTTGCATGATCAGCTTCGTGCGCTGAAAATGCAGGGCTGTCGCTGTCAGCTGTTATGCTGACCCTGTTGGCCTTTTCGTCCTTGGTGAGGCTGCCGGTCAGCGTGAGGTCTCTGTCTATGACTCCGCAGGCGATGGTCAGGTAATACTTGTCTGTCAGGTCTTCTCTGATGGCCTCGTTCAGAGCCTTGAGGGCTGCCGAAGTCTTGCCGAACAGGACAAGCCCTGTCGTATTCCTGTCGAGCCTGTTGGCCGGAGCGGGTGAGAAGACCCTCTCAGACCGGGGGTCAAACTCGCCTTTTTCGATCAGATAGTCCTTGACCTGATTCGCCAGGTGGTTCTTCTTCTCGTGGCTGTCCCCATGAGTAAGGAGCCCATACGGCTTACTGACGATCAGCACCTTGTCGTCCTCATATATGATGCGGAACTGGCGCTTTGCCTTACCTGAAGAAGCAGCGCGCGTTTTGCCCGGATCTGCACTGCCTGCCCGGCCTGTCCGGCCTGTCCGGCCATGGGAGCCTTCGCCCGTAAGGGAGGCGAGGACCTCATCAGATATGTACAGCGTCAGGACTTCACCCTCGTTCAGCATATATGACTCATTGCGGCGCCGGCCGTCCACCTTGACGTCCTTGCGGATGAGCTTGTATATCTCACCGAGAGACGCGTTCCGGAGGTATTTTCTCAGGAACCGGTCGAGACGTCGTCCTGCGTCGTTGGCTGTAATGGTGATGTCGCGCATGTATGCTCCTTTCCGTACAACGTAGCAATTCTACCACACATACGCCTTTTGCCACAAGACAGACACATTGCAAACAGCAGGGATTAAGCTTATAATTATGATGTATGCGGACTGACGGCAGAGACTGACTCAGTGCGGCAGGATCTGCTGAAATGTGAGAGTGGCAAATCACTTTCGGTCCGGGATTGATTGCCAGGAAATGAGGAGCAAAATGAGGCATATCAAGAATTTTCTGCATAACATCAACGATGTTGTTCTGGCCATTGTCATAGTGGCACTGGCTGCGGGCATCATCTACTGGCGTTTGCAGATCATACTGGATTATCCTAAGCAGCTTGCAGAGCAGCAGGCTGTGTACAATGAGGAGCAGGCTGCAGAAGCAGAAGCAGCGGCAGAAGCTGAAGCAGCTGAAGATGCTGCGCAGGAAGAGGAGGCTTCACAGGAGACTGCACCGGAAGAAACCCCGGCAGAAGAGGCGCCTGCGGAAGATGCAGCGGCAGAACAGCCTGAGGGCTAGAAAGGACTACCTACTGGTACACTGAAATGAAAAACTATTCAAGACTGAACGATTACAACCTTACGATGCTGACTGATTTCTATGAGATCACGATGGCTAACGGTTATTTCAATTCCGATATGCGCGATGCAGAGGCCTGCTTCGATGTATTCTTCAGAAGAGTGCCTGACGGCGGAGGTTTTGCCATCATGGCGGGACTCGAGCAGATCATCGCTTACATGAAGAGACTCAAGTTCACCGATGCAGATATCGAATACCTCAGGACCAAGAACTGCTTCTCGGAAGATTTCCTGGACTATCTGCTGGACTTCAAATTCAGCTGTGATGTATGGTCGGTACCTGAAGGCTATCCGATTTTCCCGCATGAACCTGTAATGATCGTCAAGGGACCGCTGATCCAGGCGCAGTTCGTTGAGACCTTCATCCTCATGCAGTTCAACCACCAGAGCCTGATCGCTACCAAGGCAAACAGGATCGTAAGATCAGCTCTCGGCCGCCCGGTAATGGAGTTCGGTACAAGAAGAGCTCACGGTGCTGATGCTGCTGTATACGGAGCAAGAGCTTCGTACATTGCAGGATGTGCAGGAACAGCATGCACCATCGCTGACAGAAACCACGACACACCGGCTCTCGGAACAATGGCGCACAGCTGGGTCCAGAGTTTTGACTCCGAATACGAAGCATTCAGAAAGTACACTGAGCTGTATCCTCAGAATGCCACACTGCTGATCGACACATACAACGTGCTCAAGTCTGGCCTTCCTAACGCTATCAAGGTGTTCAAGGAACTCAAGCCGAAGAGCATGGGCATCCGTATCGATTCCGGAGACATCACATACCTCACAAGAGAGTGCCGCAGGATCCTTGATGAAGAGGGCCTGAAGGACTGCAAGATAGTCATCAGCAACTCCCTCGATGAGTACATCATCAGAGACGTCATCCTCGAGGGCGCGCAGATCGACTCCTTCGGTGTAGGCGAGAGACTGATCACTGCAAGATCGGAACCTGTCTTCGGCGGAGTATACAAGCTCTCCGGCATCATGAAGGACGGCGAGATGGTCCCTAAGATGAAGATCTCTGAAAACGTTGAGAAGATCACCAACCCTGGATTCAAGAAGGTCGTAAGATTCTTCGAGAAGGAGACGGGCAAAGCGCTTGCAGACGTTATCATGCTGCGCGATGAACCGATGCCGGACGGCAAGCCATACGAGATCTTTGATCCTAACGCTGTATGGAAGCGCAAGGTCCTCGAGGACTACGAGGCTATCGAGCTGCTCGTTCCTATCTTTGAGAAGGGCGAACTCGTATACGAAGAGCCTGACATCGACACGATCAAGAAGACCTGCGCTGAGCAGATCGACAAGCTATGGGGATCACACCTCAGATTCGAGAACCCGCAGACATACTATGTCGACCTGTCCAAGCCGCTCTGGAACCTCAAGCACGACCTGCTGAACAAGTACGGAGCATCGAATCTCTGATAAGTAAATAATTATCCGGCGGAAGGCGTGTCCTTCCGCCGTTTTTCGTGTATGACGGGCATGCCGTCAGTCTGTGGTGAAAGTCCACAAGGGGCGTAGCCAACGACGAACCCCGTAGCGACTCCCAAGGTTCAAATCGC
>CACWYF010000025.1 GCA_902765035.1 uncultured Eubacteriales bacterium | reverse complement strand
GCAGCCGCTTTGACATCCTCGCTGCTGTTTCCTGCAAGGATCACATACTTCCCCTTCTCAAGAACGTATGCAGCCTTGTTCTCATCATAGCTTGCGAGGTCTTCAGCGGTAAACTTCACAGTCACGGTCTCCTCTTCGCCCGGTGCCAGTTCACCGGTCTTGGCGAAGCCTGCAAGGCGCTTTACCTCTTTATCGAGCCTGCCCTGAGGACATGCAGCATATACCTGGACGACTTCGCGTCCCGGATGCTTTCCTGTATTCTTTACCTTCACATTTACGGTGAACTCTCCGAATTCAGCCTTAACACTCTCTGTTTCAAGCGCAAAATCCGTATATCCGAGTCCGTAACCGAACGGGAACAGAGGCTTTGCGCCGGCAGCATCAAAGTAGCGGTATCCTACATAAATACCTTCCTTATATCTTGTCTCATCGATCCCGCCGAACTCTCCGATGCTGCTGTAGTCTTCATATGCAGCCCATGTGGTCGTCAGCTTGCCTGAAGGATAAGTCTTGCCGAGCAGTATGTCCGCAAGAGCGCTGCCTGTCTCAACTCCGAGCTGCGACAGAACGAGTATGTTCCCTACGCTCATTACAGGCGTCAGGTCCACAGGACCCCCTGCATTGATGACAAGCATGAATTTTGCGTACTTTCTGTCCATCTCGAGGATGTCTCTGACCTCACCGTCTGTGAGTCTGAAGTCACCCTTTTCCGGCATCCTGTCATTTCCCTCACCGGATATCCTTGAGAGCACATATATTCCCGCATCGGCATTGAACTTGAGCGGGATACTGAACTCAGGCTCCTTCATCACGATTCCCATGGACAGGGACATGACATTGACCTTTTCTGCCTTGGCACGCCTCTTCAGTTCTTCCTTGAAGGCTTCCTTGGCTTCATCCCTGCAGTATCCGTATACAGTGAGCCAGTCTCTGTTGTACAGCTCAAAACCGGCCCTCATGAGGCCTTCCTCTACGTTCACAAAGTATCTTGAGTTTACCTCGCCGGATCCGGTTCCGCCCTTGACTGTGTTTCTCACGCCGCTCCCGACAGCCTCGATGGTTCCTGCCTTTTCAAGAGGGAAAGCTCCGTTCTTCTTCAGCATTACAGTACATCCGCCGAGATAATGTCTCAGTCTTCCGATATTTTCACTCTCATATCTGTTCATTATTTTGTCCTTCTCTTTCCGGTACAATGTTCCTGCGCCGCCTGTTCTGCAGTCTCCTGTGACTATACGTATCTTCCGTACGAATCAAAGTGCAGGTCCTCCTGCTGCATTGCATCAGGAGCCATATATGACTTATACAGTGCGACACCGAGGTCTGCCATGTACCAGATCCCCATTCCGCCGAATGTGAGCAGCTTTAACATTCCGAGACCGATCTGTCCGCGCACGAATCTGTCCACGCCGTACATGCCGCATAAAGCTGAAAACACCCAGGTGAAAAAATGCTTGTTGAACTTCCTGGAATACGGTATTTCCTCATACTGGTCGTTCACAGGCCCGGACCACGTATTGTCTGTGCGGTCATCATATCCGTCTGCACTATTTTCTGAAGCGTTCTCATATATTTCTCCGGGATATGCGTCCTCCGCTTCATATCCGTCAGCAGGCTCGGTATCGACTTCCCATACCATGTCCTCGATATCCACGTCTATCGCCTCAGCGCTGCCGCCGGCGTCTTCAGGCAGCTCGTCTGTATAGCCGTCTGTATACTCTTCCGCATAGTTGTCAGCCGTGTCCCTTATTTCAGGGAATGTTACCTTCTGTTTTTCTTCCTGAAGGACCTCTGCCATCTTTCCAGTCTCCTTTTTCTCTGTCTGATCAAGCCTTTTGCTTTTCTTTCGCCGTCATTCTGATGCCGTTACGGCACACAGCGTTGCCTTCTAATAATATATCTTTTTCAGCCATTATGCTATTTATTCCGCATTATTCTGTTCAGATATAACAGCTTTTATCACATCTTCTATATCTGCATGAATAACAAGTGATGCCTTAGCATCTGCAGGCGTCGTCTCCCGGTTGATGACGACCAGATTCCTGCCGCTGAAGTATTCTATGAATGACGCGGCCGGCTCGACCTGCAGGGATGTCCCGGCGACTATGAGAGCATCCGCTCCGGTTATCTCACGCTCCGCTCCGATGCATGTATATCTGTCCGGCGACTCTCCGTACAGGACTACCCACGGCTTTATAAGCCCGCCGCACCTGTCGCATCGCGGCACCCCGGTGCTCTCTGTTATCTTCTCCAGCGGATACTCAGCATCGCAGTTTATGCAGTAGTTCTCATGGACGTTCCCGTGGAGCTCATAGACGCGTTTATTCCCTGCCTTCCTGTGCAGACCGTCTATGTTCTGAGTCACTATCCCTCTCAGCTTATCCGCCTTCTCGAGACCATACAGCCAACGATGCACCGCATTGGGCTCGGCATCCGGGTGCAGCATGTACTGCCTGTAGAAATCATAGAATTCCGCTGTATGCAGTGCAAAATATGTGGCGCTCAGTACGTCTTCAGGTGACATACCCTTCCACTTCCCGCTGTACAGTCCATCGTCAGACCTGAAATCCGGTATCCCGCTCGCAGTCGAAACCCCTGCGCCTCCGAAAAACACGATCCTGCGCGACCTTTCAATAATCTCCTTCAGTTTTGCAATAATTTCCATATTATTCATACAGATTTATGATATACTATGCGCCGTCAAAAATCTTGTTAATCGTTGTAAGTTATCATATAATATCGCATTATGCAGGAAATCATACTTGAATCACTACTTGATACCATCAAGGATACGGTGACGCTGATCCCGTTCCTCTTCATCACCTACCTGGTGATGGAGTGGCTCGAACGCAAAACAGAGGATCAGTCTGTTGCCGTTCTTTCACGTATAGGAAAATTCGGACCGGTCTTCGGTGCGGGTGTCGGCATCATACCGCAGTGCGGATTCTCGGCTGCAGCGGCCAGCCTCTACTCAGGCGGCGTCATCAGCGTAGGGACCCTGCTTGCGGTATTTCTCTCGACATCGGATGAGATGGTACCTATTTTCCTGTCAGCATCTGTAAGCCCGGCAGCCATCGGGAAGCTCCTGCTGACCAAGTTCATTATCGCCATGACGACAGGTCTCTTCGCAGACTTTCTTATCAGGGTGATTCACTACACCTTCCGCACCCACAAGCACATACATGATCTGTGCGAGCAGGATGAGTGCGGCTGGGAAGATGAAGAAGGCGGCATAGTCCATTCCGCATTCGTCCATACAGCCAAGATCACGATCTTCATATTCATAGTCTCGCTGGCAATAAGCCTCCTTGTGGGATTTCTCGGGGAAGAAGCGATAGCATCATTCCTGACCGGCATCCCTGTACTGGGTGTCTTCCTGTCAGGACTCATAGGTCTCATCCCTAACTGCGCAGCTTCAGTAGTCATAACCCAGCTGTACCTCAAGGGCATGCTCACTCCGGGTCAGCTGCTCGCAGGGCTTCTCGTCAGCGCAGGTGTCGGCATACTTGTCCTCATCAGGACCAACCGCCATCAGGCAGAGAATGCAAGAGTCATCGCTGCGCTGTACGCAAGCGGTGTCGCATGGGGGCTTCTCATCGACTTACTGGGCATCACATTCTAGACATCAGGCAGGCTCTTCCCTGCATCAGATATATACAACGCTAAAGGCCGCATCCCTTTACGGGACACGGCCTTTTCTGTTATGTGTTCCTATACTCTGATCTGACTGCTCTAAGCTATTCCGTTCTGAGCATCCAGCTCATCCGGATCAGGCATAGACTGCATTGCCTCAAGGACCTCAGCAAACAGATCCTGAAGCTCCCATCCGAGCTGCTCGGCGCCCTTCCTGATGACTTCCCTGTCACAGCCTGCGGCAAAATGCTTGTCTTTGAATTTCTTCTTTACGGACTTCACATCCATATCCTTGCAGCTGTGTGAAGGTCTCAGTATTATTGCAGCTCCTATGAGACCGGTAAGTTCATCTGCAGCAAAGAGGAATTTCTCCATCTCATGCTCAGGCTCCACATCAGAACAGAGTCCGTAGCCGTGGCTGCATACAGCATGCACTATCTCCGGCGGAGTATCTATCTCCGCAAGGAGCTCCGGTGCCTTCTGGCAGTGCTCGTCAGGCCACATCTCAAAATCTATGTCATGCAACAGCCCGCAGAGGCCCCAGAAGTCAGGATCATAGCCCTTCTTCTGAGCATAATATCTCATTACCCCCTCAACTGTAACGGAATGATGCAGATGAAACGGCTCCTTATTGTATTTCTTAAGAAGCTCCCATGCCTGTTCTCTTGTGATCATATCTTATTCTCCCGTCAGGATAATTATTCAGTGATCTCGTCCTCAGCTGCTTCCTTGGCATCCTCTGCCTCGCCCTTGAGCTCCTCAGCCTTAGCCTTGACATCCTCGCCGAAGTCCTTGAGGATGGATCTTGCCTTTCTGCATGCATCGCAGTCGCAGAATTCCTCGCCCTTAGCCTTGAGCTCCTCAGCGTGGGATTTTACCTTCTCTGCAAACTCTGCGCCGAACTTATCCTTCGCATCGTCTGCACCGAACGTATCGAGCAGATCGCCTACGGAGTTGATGCCTTCCTTGAGCTGCTTGATAAGCTCAGACTCTGCGAGCTTCTCTGCGGAGTCACCGATCTTATCGCTTACTTCTGCCATCTTCTTGCCGAATTCCGTGCTTTCTCCTGCATACTTTTCGGCCATGTCGCCGAGCTTATCCACTGCAGGGCCTGCCTTTTCTGACAGCTTGTCATAGGAATCAGCGACCTTCTCGCTGACGTCAGCCATCTTCTCATTGAACTTTCCGGAAGACTCAACGACCTTGTCAACAGCATCATTGAGCTTGTCCCATGCCTTGTCAGCCTTGTCCTTGATGTCATACTTCTCATCAGCTACAGCCAGCCACTTCTCGGCAGCCTCTCTCAGAGGTCCGTAGCAATGTCCCTCAAGCAGTGATTTGACCTTATCGACAGTTTCTTTGTTAGCCATTTCGTAACCTCCTTTGCGGCTATTATTACAGCCTGCCGCCCCGCGCGGCTCAAGCTGATCATTACCGTTTAATTATAGCATAAGCATTATCCTTATACATACCTTAAGCATTCAGTTTTCTGCAGAGCGGTCCGCCTGACTGATCATTATTTGCCGCTCAGCCTTTTCGACCGCCCGTCTGTATACTCTGCGACCTGCTTCCACAGCTTCCTCAGATGGTTCTTATGTGAGCACAGCTTCTCTGTGCAGTTGCTGCAGTGAAGGTATCCGTTGGTGGATTCGGCAAAACGCTCGGGATACCTGTAGAATGTGATCTCCCAGCGGAGCATCAGCGCCACCGAAAGCGCCAGAAGGCTCCATGTGTATGACTCTCTTACGAAGAAGAGCGGTGTGAACATCATCGCATAATCCCAGTTGTATATCCTGCATGTGCTGCAGCATTTGTTCTTCAGGAACCACTCCTGGAACGGGCAGAAGAAAAGGATGCAGATCATATCGCATACAGAATATATGCAGCACAGCAGTATCATTATCCCGTCGTCGAGGATACCTGCCATATGCAGAGCTCCGAACACTCCGTTGAATGCGATCCATATGATAGCTACCAGCATCACAGCATTGTTGTCCTGAACCCTGATTTCTGTTTCGCCCGTGCGTATATAGTTCCTCGCAAACTGCTTCTGGCTGCCCGGGCTTTCAAGTTTTGACGGGAAGAACCTTAGTATCATCTCCAGTGTGAACACAGTCCATATGATGCTGATTATAAGAGGCCTTTCCTCAAGAATGGTCTCAACGTCCTCTCCACCGTTCAGCCTGTAATGCAGATACATTATAAGAAAAGCCAGCAGAAGAGCAGACCTGTACACCAGCCGTATATAGTGAAGCATGCTGACAGCAGTCAGTTTCACCTTCTTACCGTTCCTTGTCATCCTGAGCGCCCCCCGCTTTTCCCTTCTTTTCTGCGATCTGCACATTCACTGCTGCCCTGCAGCAGTCCGCGCCCGTGCAGAATGATTATACCACATTTGTACAAATAACAGGGCAGTTATATGACTCCGGGGACGGTTCCCGTTGTTATCTCCGATGTCATCATTTGACATATCAGCGAAGATGTCAAATAGGCCTCCCCCTCGACCCTCTGTTGCTTGACTTGACCTGCAGCAGTGATATTATAATTGCGACATTAATTTGCCAGGGGAGCTTTTGCTGAGATATCCCGCAAGGGATGGACCCTTTAAACCTGATTCGGGTAATTCCGACGTAGGAAGGTGAACAAAAGGTTATTTCCCGGAGCGTCTTTTATCCGCTCCGCACAGCAGCTCTCCTTAATAACACATTAAGGAGGATTTTTTTATGCAGGCTTTTTTCGAATCAACAACAGGTAAGATAGCAGTCATAGTTGTCATCATGATACTGCTGCTTCTCATCGCCATGGGCGGCAGGGAAAAGAAGACTGATGTCCGCGCACTTACCATCTCCGCACTCATGATCGCTCTTGCGACCGTTCTCGGCCAGATCAAGATATTCTCGATGCCTCAGGGCGGCTCAGTAACACTGTTCAGCATCCTGCCGATCGTTGTATGCGGATATCTTCTGGGCACACGCCGCGGCGTCATGGCAGGATTCTGCGTAGGTCTCATCAACCTGATCTTCGGACCGTACGTCATCCACCCTGTCCAGCTCCTGCTCGACTACCCTGTAGCCTTCGGAGCACTTGGTCTTTCCGGACTGACAGCCAATATGAAGAACGGTCTCACCAAGGGATATATAGTCGGCATCATCGGCCGCTACATCTGCGCAGTACTTTCCGGAGTCATATTCTTCGGTGAATACGCACCTGAAGGCTTCAATGCATGGACATGGTCACTCTGGTACAACCTCACATATCTTGCAGCAGAGGGCGTCATCACTCTGATCGTGATCAACATCCCTGCAGTAAAGAACATGTTCAACAACTTCAGAGCACAGCTTGCCAACTAGCATGCAGCCCCGATGCAGAAATACTTCCGGGAAAAAGCAGCCCTGACCTCACCGGTCAGGGCTTTCGTTTGCTTATATTCCGGCAGTATGCAAAACGTTTCTGCATACTGCGCTGCGTTCATCAGATCAGAAGATTAGCGTCTTGTCTCCGGAAGCCGCTCTCTCTATGCGGTGGATTTCTCCCTTTCTGTCAGTAAGAGTCTCTGCCTGCACAGGATGTTCGGTCACCATCAGCGGTATCCCTCTTTCATCCCTTATGCCGGTCTCGTGCGACGGCATGTACAGCTCCACCCCCGCATCCTCAAACGCACGCTTTGCCTGCTCATTGAATACGTTGAGTCCGTAGTCGCCGTACACCTTTATTCCGGCTTCACGGAACTGCCTTATCCATCCGAGGTTGCCGATCAGTATTCCCGTATCCCTTACAGCATCGGCTATCTCATCAAAGTTTTCCCGGATATATGCATCGAGGCAGCCTCTTGAAACATTGAGGATGTACGGGATCACATCTTCCGCAGTTCCTTCAGATCTCATCTTCATGAAGTCCTCCAGAGGGACCGGTCTCACAGTGCTCTTTCTTATCCTGCTGCCGTATTCGTCCGCATCCAGCACCGCAGCCCCCAGCAGCTCCGCAGACTCTGCCACGTCAAGCTCCGCTCTTGTAAGTCTCGGGGCCCTTCCGGAGGTAACAGAATCCGCACGTCTCTTCATGAGCTCTTCAGATGCCTCACGCCTCATCCTGTTGACGATGGAAAGAGGCATCATTATGTCATCATCGATCTCTACATCGATCCCTGTCATGCCCGGTGTATACGGAGTATCTCCGAGGCGTGACAGGTTATCCGCGATACGGCTGGCGTCGGTCGCCACCTTCTGTGCACGCTCAACGACATGGTCGGCTACGATCTCTACCGTTTCATCCGCCCTGACATCCGTCATGACGAGCCTCGGGAACTGGCCTTCCCTTGCTGTGAAGAGCATAGTGACAGGGAGCTTTTTGTCAGGAGCGTCCAGAGCCTCATCGATGAGTTTCCTGTCTGTCACCTTGAATGCGAGGTCTCCTGTCTCTATCCCGCGGTCAAAATCTCCGACCAGTATTATCCTCTCCCCGACTTCTTTTATGTATGTCGTGACTGAACCGATCGGCGAGCTTACAAGATAGTCACCGTCATCATGTCTGAACTCGATTCCGTCCCCGGATTCGATGCCGACCGGCGAATTCCTGTCAACCGCGACGCACGCGAGCACTTTGCCCCTTCTGAGAGCACCTCTCACGGCAGCCTTCTCATCACGGTCCTGAGCCTTGCTCTCGCTGTCCACAACAGCTACGATCCTGCCGAGATATATACCCTGGTTCTTCGGACTGCTTCCCGAGAGAATATCCTCTCCCGGATTTCCGTACAGATAACCGTCAGTGAAGTCACCCCTGTTGAAGATCTGCCTCAGCTCGAACATGTCCTCATCGTCGACAGTATACAGCTCCTTCGCCCTCTCAGGTCCTTCCCTGCGGCAGAGGCTGTCAAAACGGTCGATATACTTCCTGTATATTCTCGTCACAGTCGCAACGTATTCCGGTGATTTCATCCTGCCTTCGATCTTGAACGAAGAAGCGCCGGCCATCACGAGGTCCGGAATGTTGTGTATGTGGCAGAGGTCCTTAGGACTCAGTGCGTAATACGTTTTGCCCTCTTCATCAGTGTATGCCTGTCTGCACGGCTGTGCACAGGTGCCTCTGTTGCCTGTCCTGCCGCTGCCCTTGCCGATCATGCGGCTCATCTGGCACTGTCCTGAATAGCACATGCACAGGGCTCCGTGGACGAACACTTCGACGTCCACAGGATCATCAGGCGAAACTCTCCTGCCTTCCTCAGCTATCTCTCTTATCTCTTCAAGGCTTATTTCCCTTGCCGGAACGACCCTGCAGAATCCCATATCATGGGCGAGCTGCACGGCCTCTCTGTTGTACAGGGTCCCCTGTGTCGACAGGTGCAGAGGCATGTCCGGAATGTACCTGTGTATCATCCTCGCAAGCCCCATATCCTGGACAATCAGGCCGTCAACGCCGGCCCCGTATATGTAGTTGGCATACTCAAATGCCCTTACCAGCTCATCATCTCTCACAAGAGTGTTGAGAGTCATGTACACTTTGACGCCTCTCATGTGGGCGTATCTTATCGCATCAGGGAGCTCCTCATCGCTGAAGTTATCAGCGAAGATCCTTGCATTGAAAGCCATTCCTCCCATGTATACAGCATCCGCCCCGTTGTTCACAGCGGCGATCAGATGCGGCTTGCCCCCTACAGGAGCGAGCAGTTCAGGTTTCTTATACTTTTTGTCCATAGTTAACACCTCCATTCCTGTCTGCAGCGCAAAGCACCTCAGTTGTGGATACATAAGTGCCTGCTCAGGATCTGCAGCCAGATCAATGTTACCAATGTTTTCAGCGTCATCTGCCTTCCGGTAACCGTTTGTTTACAGATATCAATATAATACCACGCCCATGCCTCTTGTACAGATGTAAGTACAGGATTTTTCGATTGTTAACCTTCGCAAAACATCAGGTTGATAATCTCGTCTCAGTATGTTATCATTCACAGGGCCCGCAGAGACCGGCGGGCAGGATCATAACTGCAGTTAACATCTTAAGATAAACGGGAAAACGGAAATGAAAGAAAAGACTTCATCGAGAGACAAGGTACTAGCCCTTCTTGAATCGGAAAAAGGCAGATTCATCTCAGGCGAAGAGATCGCATCTGATCTGGGTATTTCAAGGACCGCAGTATGGAAGGCTGTCAACAACCTGAAAAAGGACGGCTACATGATCGATTCAGTGACCAACCGCGGCTACTGCCTTTCACACGGAAGCGACATCCTGTCCGAAGCAGTCCTGCGTGGATATCTGCGCGACTGCCCTCCTCTGGTGCTGGATGTATTCGATACAGTCGATTCTACCAATACAGTATGTCTCAAAAGGGCGTCAGACGGCGACCGCAGAACATATGCGGCAGTTGCAGGCGGACAGACGAGAGGACGCGGCCGCAGAGGCAGGTCTTTCTTCTCTCCTGACGGAACCGGTCTGTATATGAGCATCCTGCTCCGTCCCTCAGGCCTTTCAGCTGACGAGGCCGTAAAGTTCACAACCATAGCCGCTGTAGCAGTCTCGGAAGCAATTGAGGCTGTCGCAGGCAAAACCGCATCCATAAAGTGGGTCAATGACATATATGTCAGCGGCCGCAAGGCGTGCGGGATCCTGACAGAGGCTTCATTCAATCCTGAAGACGGGACTCTCGACTATGCCGTCGTAGGTATAGGCATCAATGTATATGAACCCCAGGGAGGATTTCCTGAAGAGATAAAAGACCGCGCCGGCGCCCTTGCCGGGCCGGTCAACAGGAATAATGTACCACCGTCTTGCAGCGGAAATTCTGAGCAGATTCTTCTCATATCTTGATGAAGGATATGCCCCTGCTGCAGCATCAGAAACCGACCCGACGCCACGATATGCTGCCGAATACCGCAGAAGATGCTTTGTCATCGGAATGGATGTTGATGTCATCAAGGCAGGCTCCGAACCTCACGAAGCCCATGTACTGGGCGTGGATGACGAATGCAGGCTGGAGGTCAGATATGCTGACGGGACCACAGAGACTCTGAGCAGCGGAGAGATCAGCATCAGGCTTTAATACAAAACTTACAGAAAGAAGAAAACTCAATGGAAAACAATACTACTCAGAGCATGGAAGCTCACAAATCATCCCTAAGCATAAGCGACATTACACTTATCGCACTTTTCACCGCAGTCATCGCGGTCTGCTCGTGGATATCCATACCGGCAGCCGTACCATTCACACTGCAGACCTTCGCAGTATTTCTCACAGCAGGCCTTCTCGGCGG
>CACWYF010000024.1 GCA_902765035.1 uncultured Eubacteriales bacterium | reverse complement strand
CTACCCCCAGTTGAACTGGGGGTTTATTGACGCTTAAGCGCCAAGAAAAACCGCCCTCACCCGGAGGTGCGAGCGGCCGTTTATCACTTTACAGACTTCTATTGCGGTGTGCCGTCTGAGTTGAAGAGAGGCAGATACTCAAGGAATGTTATATCCTTTCTGTCTGCAGCTTCTCCCTCAGCGAGAACTGCGAACTTGCCTACGAGCTCTCCGCCTACAGTGTCTACCAGCTGCTCAAGAGCTGCTACAGACTCACCTGTGCTGATTACATCATCAACGATCAGGATCTTCTTGCCTGCAAGCTGATCTCTCTCATCTCCGCCAAGGCAGAGCATCTGGACATGGCTTGTGGTGATTGACTTGACCTGGACCATGATGACGTCCTGCATATATAGCTTTGCTCCCTTGCGCGCTACGATGTATGGCTTGCCGGACTGCTTGGCCATCTCATAAGTAAGAGGAATTCCCTTGGTCTCAGCAGTAAGGAGGACATCAAAATCCGGTGCAAGCTTGAGGAGTTCTCTTGCGCATGCTTCCGTGATCTCAACATCGTTGAACATAATAAATCCTGCAATGTACAGATCATCAGTGATTTTGCAGAGCGGCAGGTTTCTCTCCAGACCTGCAATCGTCATCTTATATTCCATAGTCATAGTCCTTTCTGTTCTGTTCAGAATAAATGAGCATTACTATTATACTCTCACACAATAAAAAATGCACCACCTATTCAAGGCGGTGCATTACAGAGGTTACTTCCAGCGGCGGATTACCATGGTATCATCTTGCCTACAACCATGTATCTGGCATCCTGATATTCATAAGCGCAGGTACTGAGGATGACAAGCCTGTCTTCCGTGGTCATTTCTTCTGTCGTGATATATGTTGCAAGTGATTTTATCAGGTCGATATATCCCTGCTTGCCCTCTTCGTCATGGAAGTTGGTAGTATATATCGCACTGTCGGCCGGCTGATTCAGGAAAGCGCATATCCTCAGATGATACTTGCCTTCAGGTGTTATCAGCTCGAACTGCGGATGGGCTTTGCAGTACTCCGTGTCCCTGAGTTCCTTGATATCCCCGAACATCGTATGGTCCTGCATATGATGTCCGTATACGATGGTGTTGAACTGATTGAACGGATCCTCCGTTATCGCGTCCGCGAACAGCGTCCCTCCCAGAGTCCACGTACCGTCGATCGCAATATGGAGATAGTAATCGTTGTCCTTTCCCTGAACTATAGGGTAGTTGATGTTAGTCCCCTCGTAGTATATCCATCCGATGATGTCAGGGTTGATCTCATGCAGAGCATCGAAGTCGATGTCTCCCGTAAAGCCCTGCGGCATGGCAGTCTCGGCTATCTTACTGTATATATCCCTGTTGACCTTATAATCGTGCAGGATCTTATACACCCTGTAGCCCGAGAACACGACAATTCCCGCAAGGCACACCATTATAATGTCCAGTGCTATACGTCTTACTCTGCTTCTCTTTCTCTTCATTGCAAAATCAAGCCTTTCTTACAGCGTCTGTTATTCAGGGATCACCACTCCCTCATATTCCTTCAGGAATCCGTAAATGAGCGGCAGCGCCTTCTCTACGCCGCCTTCCTCATAGGATTCTATGTTCATCGGCATGACAGGATCGTGGAGAGACTTTCTCAGCAGGAACCAGCCCTTGCTTCCGTCCAGGTCATAATTGACGCGGACTCCCTCGTAGTTAGGAACTTCGAGTTCAAGTCCCGATGTCTCCTTGACCCACTTTTCCATGTCTTCGATCACCCTGGTCCCGAGAGCTCTGAAGTCATCACTCTCAAGTCCGAATCTGATCTCGCAGGATTCAGCCGGACCTTCAAGTCCTTCGAGCAAAGCGGTAATATCCTTACCCTCTGCCTTAAGCTTTGCTGCGTTGATCACTATCTGAACGGCGAGGAACGCCCCGTCGTCAAGATAGAAGTTGTCCGTATATGCGGCATGTCCCGATGTCTCCATTGCGAGGAAGGCCTGTCCGCCGTCTGCATTTATCTCCCTGGCCTTGTTTATAACATTCCTGTAGCCCCTCTTGTATCTGAGGTGCTTAAGGCCCAGCTTTCCTTCAAGGAAGTCATGCAGCTGATCCGATGTTACGCTGTCTGTTACAACAGTGCCTCCCGGATAGTCCTCTGCCGCAAGAGCCGCTGCAAGAGCAACCGCCTCATTTCTTGCGATCGGCCTGCCGTCAGGTCCGACAGCTGCAGATCTGTCTACGTCTGTATCGAATATAAGCCCGAGGTCTGCCTTGTTGTCAAGCACAGCTTTGCATATTGACGCCATTGCCTCATCATTCTCAGGATTAGGCTGATGGTTAGGGAAAGTTCCGTCAGGCTCGAGGAACTGGCTTCCGCTGATATCAGCGCCCATAGGTTCGAGCACGTCTTTTGCGAAAAATCCGCCTGCACCGTTTCCGGCATCGACTACGATATGCATTCCTTTCAGTCCGCCCGGAACATCCTTGAGTCCGAGGGAAATCATCTGTCTGAGGTAAGCAGCATACATCTGCAGTACGTTCGATTCTCTCTCCTCGTAAAATTCGCCTACAAAATTGTATTTTGCCGCCTTCTTAAGTATATCTGTTATGTCTTCCTTATCAAGTCCGCCTTCCCTGGTAAAGAACTTGAAGCCGTTTCTGTTCCACGGGAGGTGGCTCGCCGTGATCATGACAGCACCATCAAAATCCAGCTGCGGAAGCACGGTAGACATGAACATTGCCGGAGTCGAAGCAAGACCTGCGTCATAGCACTCAGCTCCGAACATGGTCATACCCTTGAGCAGAGCCTCGGTAAGAGGACCTGCGCTGAGTCTTGAGTCGTGTCCGACCGCTATTCTCAGATCATACGGATTCTTGCCTGCTTTGAAGCCCAGCCAGTATGCAAAAGCTCCTCCGATCGCGCCTGCAGCCTCAGGTGTCAGATTGACCTCTTCTCCCGCAACGCCTTCCATTGCTACTCCGCGTATATCACTGCCGTTCTGCAGCTTCATGAAATCTATCATCATAATCTCCTTGTTTATGTATTAACCGGGGAATGTCTGCCTGTTATTTTTCAATAAGTCAGACAAATTGCATGGTTATTGTATCACACATGCACCTTTTATTCCCGTCCCCGTTCGGATTCCGGAAATAGTGATTCTCTATAGAAAGCTTTCCAGAATAAACACGGTAATGCAGCATATGACCGCCACCCTCAGAAGGCTCGCTCCGTACCATGCCGCCAGTATTCCCGCGATCAGTGCTGCCGCTCCGGCGACCGGTGACTGTGTGGCCTCCACTATAGCCGGGAAGGTCATCACCGCCAGCGTCACGTACGGCACATAATACAGGAACGACTGGAAGAACCTGTTCTCGATCGGCTTCTTCATAACAAGTGAAGCCGCAACTCTCATCAGCCATGTCGCGAAGGCCATGACGAATATGTAGATGTAGATATATACGCCACTACTCATCTGCATCACCGCCTTCCGCACGCGAATACGTTTCCACGTCCTCAGAGATCTTTTCCGCTTCCTCCATGATCTCCTTTTCCGCCGCTTCTTCACTTCTCGGGAAGAGTACGGCAAACAGAGCAGATATAAGGACTGTCAGTATGATGGTCCTGTTGCCCTGCGAGAGGTCAGATATCACAGGCAGCTTTCCGGCAGCCAGTGAGCAGGCAAAGCTCACGATTACAGCTCCTGCTACCGCCTTGTCCTTTCTCGACGGCGGAATTATGACCGCAAGGAACATGCCGAAGAGAGCAACGCTCAGCGCGCTGACTATCCTTGCAGGCAGTATGTTGCCCATCGAGATGCCGAGCGCCGTTCCTGCAGCCCACATCGGAACGGCAGTAATAAGCGCTCCGAATGTGTAATACGGAGTAGGCACTCCCGGTCTCGCTATGGTTATCCCGAATATCTCATCTGTGATGCATGTGCCGACGAGCATCCTCGTTCCGAGCGGCGTCCCTGCCGGCATCCTCTGATTGAGCGCAAAACCCATGAGGATGTATCGCGCGTTTATGATAAACGTAAGCACTATCAGCTCGATGAGTGCTGTATTGGCGGCATACAGGGAGAATCCCATGTACTGCCCTGCCGAAGCATATGTAATAAGGCTCGCAAGGAATCCCTGGAAAGGGCTGAATCCGTATCCTCTCGCAGCGATGCCAAGCGAAAAAGCCACGGCAAAATAGCCGAGGCCTATCGGGAGCCCGTCCCTCATTCCATGTCTGAAAATGGTTCTGTTATCTTCCACTTATACCCTCTGTTGTAACGAATTATTTGTATTCCATGGCTATCGCGCCGGTGCGCTGCACCTCTGCTATGCCAAAGCTCTTGACCATCTGAATGAAGTCCTCCACTTCATCCGTCGGTGCATGGTACTCAAGGATCAGGTGCTTAGGCGTCACTTTCAGTATCCTTGCGCCTGTTATCTGGCACAGCTCGATGATAGACGACCTGTTGGTCGCTGTGTACGCAAGCTTGATCAGCATCATCTCAAGGCAGACGCTTCTCGCTTCGCTAAGACGGCGCACCTTGATGACGTCGACCTTTTTGTTGAGCTGCTTCTCTATCTGGTCTATAGTTCTCTGATCTCCGGTGGACACAATGGTCATGCTGGAGATCTCGTGGTTGTCAGTCTCGCCTACTGCGAGGCTGTCGATGTTGAAGCCGCGGCGGGCGAACAGTCCGGAGATACCTGACAGGACACCGTCTCTGTTTTCCACCAGTACAGAAAATATGCCTTTCATCTTCTCTCCTCCCCGCTACTTTACCTTGTCTTCACCGTCTACATTGACTACCATCAGGCTCGCCTCCCTGCATGCAAGGAACTCATCGAGCCTCTCATCGAGCTCGTCATTGGATGAGCATTCAAAGTACGGCATGTCGTATGCTTCGGCTATCTTGTCATATCTCGGCCACTCTCTGAGCCTTACGCCTATGTAGTGCTCGCCGTATGTATTGTTCTGATACTCTCTTACCAGTCCGAGGAATCCGTTGCGGACAACTATTACCTTGATGTCGACCTCATTGATTTTGATGGACGCAAACTCGTTCATCGACATCTGGAAGGCCCCGTCGCCGGTAACAGCCACTACCTGCTTTGAAGGATCGAACAGTTTTGCCCCTACGGCTGCCGGAATGGAATAACCCATGGTGCCCATTCCGCCGGTGGTCAGGAACCTGCCTTCCTTCATCACGTAGTTATCAGCGCTCCACAGCTGGTTCTGCCCGACATCGGCTACGTAAACCGCATCGTCATCCATCTTCTCAGACAGCTTCTGTACAAGGATGTTAGGATTGACCAGCTTGTCGCTGAAGACTCTCCTGTCCACTGTGCTGTGTTTGATATCTTCCAGCTCCCCGATCCATTCCCGGCCTGCAGGTGAGATATCTTCGTTCAGAAGAAGCCTGAATATCTCGCCGGCATCTCCTACGAGAGGTATCGTCGGTCCCATGTTCTTACCGATCTCGGCAGTGTCTATGTCTATGTGTATGATCGTCCTGCTTTTGAGGTTCTCCGGCTGCGGTATCGCCCTGTCTGCAAGGCGCGCGCCTACGATCACGAGCAGGTCCGCTCTTCTGACAGCCTTGTTGGCATAAGGCTTGCCGTTGTTTCCTAGCATTCCGAAATTCAGAGGATGCTTCTTAGGCATTACGCCCATGCCCATCATCGTATGCACGACAGGAATGTTGAACTTCTCGCAGAAATCCCTGACTGCCTGCTCCCCGTTTCCGAGAATGACACCGCCGCCTGCACAGATAAGAGGCTTTTCCGCGTTGTTTATAGCTTCAACGACCCTTCTGAACTGGCTCATGTTTACCTTGATCTCAGGCTTGTATCCGCGGATGGAAACGCCGTCCGGATATGCAAAAGGCTTTCTCAGCTTTCTGTTCTGCACATCCATCGGAACGTCAATAAGCACCGGGCCTTTACGACCGGTCGAAGCAATATAGAAAGCTTCCTTGAACACCCGTGGGATGTCATCAGGATCCTTGACGAGGTAGCTGTGCTTGACAAAGGACTCCGTCGCACCTCTCATGTCGGCTTCCTGGAACACGTCGCGTCCCAGAAGGTCGCTCGAGACCTGGCCGGAGATCGCCACGATAGGAATGCTGTCAGCATAAGCCGTCGCCAGAGCCGTAATGAGGTTGGTCGCTCCCGGCCCCGATGTGACAGTGCACACAGCAGTCCTGCGCGAGACTCTTGCAAAACCGCTGGCCGCATGGCCCGCGTTCTGCTCCTGCCTCACGAGTATATGCTCTATACTTGAGTGATACAGCCCTTCATAAAAAGGAGCTATTGCCACTCCCGGATATCCGAATATCCTTGTGATGCCCTCCAGTTCCAGACATCTGACCATTGCTTCAGCGCCGTTCATAAGATAGTACCCCTTTTCCGTTACCTTACTCAGTTATTTCAATGCCGTTAGCAGAATTTTCATTTTGTCCCATTATAAGGTCAGTCTAATATTGTAAACACATTATTCAGAGGCTTGTCAACAGCTTTTGACCTTTTTCCCTGCAGGTGAGGCAAAAGAAAGCAGGGACCACAGAGGTCCCTGCCTTCATTAAGGAAATTGTGTATGTTTTGCTGTATTAGCCGGCACTGTTGAGCAGCAGCAGTCCGAATACCAGTGTGAAGAGCGCTACCGTCTCAACGATACCGATTACGATGAAGTAGTTAGCAGTACCCTTTCCTGTTGCTCCGAGAGCATCAGATGCAGCAGCTGCGCATCTGCCCTGGAAGAGAGCAGACAGACCGATTGCAAGTCCTCCGAAGAGTCCTACACCTAGAGCCATACCAGGATCACAGTTAGCACTGTTGATGAAGTTCATCAGCAGGAAACCGTAAATGGTCTGTGTAAGAGGAGCACCTGTGAACGCGATCATGATGAATGGTGCAGGCTTTCCTGCAGCATAACATTTCTTCCATGCACCTACCGAAGACATGCCGGCAAAACCAGCGCCGAATGCAGAACCAGCAGCAGATAAACCAAGGGCCGCAGCCATACCTATAAATGCAAGATTCATAATAATTTCTCCTTTTCTATTTATTTAATTCCTTAAATGGTTCATATGGCAGTCCTGTCCACTCGAGGCCGACCTGACCCGAGAACTCGAGTACGTTCAGACGCACGCCGTGAACGACTACCGACAGGAAACACATTATTATGTTTAGTGCATGGCCTATAAGTACGACCAGTACA
This sequence comes from uncultured Eubacteriales bacterium, assembly GCA_902765035.1. Classification (GTDB taxonomy): domain Bacteria; phylum Bacillota; class Clostridia; order Peptostreptococcales; family Anaerovoracaceae; genus Crickella. The sequence goes on along the minus strand of CACWYF010000024.1, from coordinate 3,297 downwards.
CCGAGGATAATCAGAGGGCCGTGCATTCCTGCCGCGATCCCGTTGAAGCTCTGTGAGATCGCAACGCCGGCCATACCGACTGCAAACAGTCTTATGTAACTCATTACGTTTCCGAAGCAGCTGATGGTGTCAAGGAAGTCTGTGAATGCATTTGCCAGACCGGCCTTGAGTCCCTGTGCGAAGCTCAGGTCAGGTGACATGCCGCCGAACAGCAGTACCAGCACGAACGCAACGCCGATCAGTCCGAACACCGGCACGAGGTTGATGTTTTCATGGATGACCAGATTGAGCGCCAGCAGGTACATAGCCACGACTGCGATCGCCCAGCCCAGATTTGCGACCCATGACAGGTCCTTCTTAGGGATCTTATCCTTGATAGCAAGAATGGAACCGAGCACCATCTGTATCGCGCCTATCGAGAACGAGAACTTCATTATCGCATTCTGAGTCACTGTCGAGGTAACTCCGAAATACTCCGGATATGTTGCCAGACTCGGTATTACGAGTCTCTGGAGGAACGGCACCTTCATGGCGCTCTCCATCCCGAACCAGGTACCGGTGACAGCTCCCCATATGATGGTCGCTATCGACAGCACGAAGAGCAGGAATGTTACTGTTGATCCCTCCTTCTGCTTGACTCTGAGTGCGATCGTCCCGAGCAGTATGAGTACACCGTAGCCTCCGTCTCCGATAATCATCGCGAAGAACAGAGTGAAGAACAGGAAGAACCAGAGCGATACATCCTGCTCCCTGTAGCCCGGAAGAACGCCAAGTATGTCGAATACCGGCTCGATGAGCTTTGATACCTTGTTATAGCGAAGCTTGGTAGGTATCTGATCATCATCTTCAGCTACATCCTCTGCGGCCCATGCACAGCATTTTTCAGCCGCCATGGCTTTGACCTTGTCGAGCTCGACCTCAGGAACATATCCTGATACCCAGACGAAATCACTGTCTCCCTGAGCGGTCTCGCTTGCCGACGAGTAGTTTACCTCATTCTGCATCTTGAGCAGCTGATCCTTGAAGCTGGCATCGTATACCGAGGCCGCCTTCAGCGTGCCGTCGCATTCCTCGATGCCCTGTCTCGCATCTTCGATCTTCTGCTTAAGTTCGCTTACACTGTTTTCTCCCGGAATGAACTCGCTTGCCTGGACTGAAGCCGGAAGAGTTCCGAGTACAGCCACAGCCTCCTGCTTGTCTACAGGAGCGAGGCGGATGTAACGTACATCCTCTTCAGCCTGAAGTGCCTGGAATTCCTTGGCGCCCATGCGGTAGAAGTGGAAGTCGAATCCTTCTTCCTTCACAGCCTTCAGGTCTTCAGGTGAGAAGTCTCCCCATGCTGCGATCCTGTCTATCTCCGTGTTGGCAGCGCTTATTTCCTGTCCCAGGCTGGACTTGCGGTCCAGTGCCTCGAGCACTCCGTCATACATTTTGTTGAATTCATCGTCCGTGAGGATCTCTTCCGAAGGCTTCTGTTTTGGCTCGGCATAGTCCTTAAGGGCCATTTCCGTCTTGGACAGTGTCTGGAAGCGATCGTTTATCTCACGATCCGCGCTTTGTTTTTCAGCGAGATGCATTACGCCTATGTCTCTGAGGCCCTTGAGCATCTCGTCCTTAGCAGAGGCAGATGTGACGATGTGTACCATTTTCATTTTTTCTACCATCGCTTATACCTCCACTAATTTCTTCTTTGAGATCTTGCCGCGTACAACGGCCGCTGTCTGCTGGTCTCCCAGGTATACCTGGATGACACGTATATTCTCCTTGGCTTCAGGGATCTTGACCTTTTCAAACAGGTTGACCCTCTGCGAAGTCGTACGGAGTTCTTTCTCCAGAAGCTCTGTCTGCTTACGGAGAGTTGAGACTAAAGCGTCCAGTCTGGCGATCTCACGAAGTTTGAAGACTGCAGTGTCTACCCAGAGCGGGTAGTCGTCCACATCGTAATTGATGTCTTTGAACGTTAGCTCTTCGAACGCAGGAATCGTTACACCTGCGATGTTCTCATCTCTGGCGATGACCTTATCAGGCTGAACAAGCTGATCAAGCCTTTTCTCTTCGTCAAAAATCTCGTTCTCTGCGAATACAGCTACCCAATCGTCCAAATCACCGATCATCTGAATGCGTTCGGCTTCCTTACGCTCGAGTTCCTGGCGTATACCCATGATTACCGACTGCAGCTGCTGTTTCTTGAGCTGAAGTGTCGGAAGATAGCGCTGGAACTGCTTAAGGTTGTCCTTCTGCTTCTTCAGTTCATTCTTTGTAAGTTTGATAGCCATGACACGCTCCTTTGTTTAGTTCAACGCATCCTTCTTAGGCCATCTCTCCTCGATAAGGCTTGTCTTCATTCCTGTCTCTACAGGGTCGAAGCATTCTGCGAGGATATCCCAGCCAAGGTCAAGAGCATCTTCAAGCGGAATGTTCACAGACAGATCCATCATCTTGGTCTCGAACATCTCACCATACTTAAGGAGCTTGTCATCCCACTCAGTCATCATGAATCCCATGGACTTCTTCTCAAGAGATTCCTTGTACTGAGCGTAGAGCTTGATCATACCATCCATCAGGGCACGGTGGTCATCTCTTGTCTTGCCGTTAACATTCTGTTTCAGACGTGACAGCGATCCGAACGGCTCTATACGGCCGCCCTTGAGATAATACTGGCCTTCTGTGATGTATCCTGTGTTGTCAGGTACCGGGTGAGTTACGTCATCACCAGGCATTGTTGTAACACCGAGGATAGTGATGGATCCGGCACCTTCAATATCTACTGCCTTTTCATAACGCGAAGCGAGGCAGCTGTATAAGTCGCCCGGATAACCACGGTTGGACGGTACCTGTTCCATAGTGATAGCCATTTCCTTCTGCGCATCTGCGAAGTTGGTCATGTCTGTCAGGAGTACAAGCACTCTCTTTCCTGCAAGAGCGAACTGCTCTGCAACTGCCAGTGACATATCCGGAACCAGCGTACACTCTACGATAGGGTCTGCGGCAGTGTGGATGAACATTACCGTATGGCTCATGGCTCCGCCCTTCTCAAGGGTGTCACGGAATTCCATATAGTCATCATACTTGAGGCCCATGCCGCCGAGGATGATTACGTCTACCTCAGCCTGCATCGCGATTCTTGACAGGAGCTGGTTGTACGGCTCACCGGAAATCGAGAAGATAGGGAGCTTCTGGCTCTCAACAAGTGTGTTGAAAACGTCGATCATCGGGATACCGGTACGTACCATCTTATTAGGAAGGATACGCTTAGCCGGGTTTAAGGATGGTCCGCCGATAGGAATCATGTTCTCG
>CACWYF010000023.1 GCA_902765035.1 uncultured Eubacteriales bacterium | reverse complement strand
CGGGACCGTGCGATATGGAAGACTGGAAGGAGATGGTGGAGAGGATCAAAGCCGGGGGACGCAAAGTCACTATCGCTATGGTCGGCAAGTATATAAAGCTGCATGATGCATATCTGTCCGTGGCCGAAGCTCTCCGCCACGGAGGATTTGAGACGGGGTGCACTGTGGACATAAGGTGGATAGAGGCAGAGGACATCACCGCAGAAACTGAGGATGATATACTCGGTGATGCGGACGGCATCCTGGTGCCGGGCGGCTTCGGCGACCGCGGCATAGAAGGCATGATAAGAGCTGCAGGATATGCGAGAAGGAACGACATACCGTACTTCGGCATATGCCTCGGCATGCAGATCGCAGTCATAGAATTTGCGCGTAATGTGCTCGGATATGCTGATGCCAATTCGGGAGAGTTCGATGAATGCAGCATGCACAAGGTGATCGACTTCATGCCTGATCAGTACGGGGACATTCCTAAGGGAGGCACGATGAGACTCGGTGCTTATCCGTGCTCGATTGCTGAAGGCTCTCTTCTGGAGAAGATATACGGATGCCTGAACATAAGCGAAAGACACAGACACCGCTATGAGTTCAACAATGAGTTCCGCGATGAATTCACTGCTGCGGGCATGCAGATCGCAGGTACATCGCCTGACGGAAGGCTGGTCGAATCAGTCGCTTTGCCTGAGAACAGATTCCATGTGGGTGTGCAGTATCACCCTGAGTTCAAGAGCAGGCCTAACAAGGCCCACCCGGTATTCAGGGAGTTCATCAGGGCTGCAGGAGAGCTGGCAGAGGATAAGGACCGGATGGTAAAATAGCAGTAATCAATAACAGTAAAGAAACCAAAAATTAAAGAAATCTAAAAGGACCGGAGGAAAGGATATATGTGCGGAATAGTAGGTTTTACGGGAAGACAGCAGGCGGCGCCTGTGCTTCTGGACGGCCTGTCGAAGCTTGAATACAGGGGATATGATTCAGCCGGGCTTGCAGTGCGTGACGGTGCTTCTCTTGCAGAGGTCGTAAAATCCACCGGCAAGCTCAGAAATCTTGCAGAAAAGACAGATAACGGGAGAACTTTGCCCGGGAACTGCGGGATAGGCCATACGAGATGGGCCACACATGGTGAGCCGTCTCAGACCAATGCTCACCCTCATGTCAGCGGCAATGCTACAGGGTCTGCTTCGGGACCTGTCGAGTCTGATGTAGTAGGCGTGCACAACGGCATCATAGAGAACTATGAAGAGCTGAGAAGCAAGCTTCTTGGCAACGGGTACACTTTCTACAGCACGACAGATACAGAGGTTGCCATCAAGCTTGTCGATTACTATTACAAGAAGTACAAGATCGGACCTATCGATGCCATAAACAGAATGATGGTGCGTGTACGCGGGTCATACGCGCTGGCACTAATGTTCAAAGATTACCCCGGCGAGATATATGCAGCAAGGAAGGACAGCCCTATGGTCATAGGTGTCGCAGACGGCGAGACCTTCCTGGCATCCGATGTGCCTGCTGTGCTGAAGTACACCCGTGACATCTATTACATAGATAACCTGCAGTCTGTGAGGCTGCTGCCGGGCGAGGCTCACTTCTTCGACCTGAACGGCGATGAAGTGGAGATGCAGGGCACTCACATATCCTGGGACGCTGAGGCAGCTGAGAAGGGCGGATACGAGCACTTCATGATCAAGGAGATCCATGAGCAGCCTAAGGCAGTCAGGGACACCCTTGCAGGCATGATAAAGGACGGCAGGATCGATCTGTCTTCAGCCGGGCTCACAGAAGAGATACTTGCAGGCATCAGTGAAGTCAGGATTGCTGCATGCGGCTCGGCATGGCATGCGGGAATGGTTGGCCAGTATGTGATTGAGGACCTTGCAGAGATACCTGTAAGAGCAGAGCTGGCGTCCGAATTCAGGTATAAGAAGATGATCATAGATAAGGATGCCCTTGTTGTCGTCATATCCCAGTCAGGTGAGACTGCAGACACTCTTGCTGCCCTCAGAGCGGCTAAGGAACACGGCCTGAGGACTCTCGCTGTCGTAAATGTAGTGGGCTCAACTATCGCGAGAGAGGCGGACAATGTGCTGTACACTCTTGCAGGGCCTGAAATAGCAGTGGCTACCACCAAGGCGTACAGCTCGCAGCTTGCGGCGATGTATGCTCTTGCACTGGCTGTTGCCTCTGCAAAGGGCAGGCTGGACGGCAGTGACTACAGTTATTATATTGAAGAGCTGCAGTCCATCCCGGACAAGATAGAACGCATCCTTGAGAACAAGGAGAGGATACAGTGGTTTGCATCTAAGTATTCCAACGCTCATGATGTATTCTTCATAGGGCGCGGGCTCGACTATGCCATAAGCCTCGAGGGCAGTCTCAAAATGAAGGAGATAAGCTATATACACAGTGAGGCTTATGCGGCAGGGGAACTCAAGCACGGCACTATCAGTCTTATTGAGAACGGGATACTTGTCATCGGAGTTCTTACCCAGGGCGAGCTCCTTGAGAAGACTGTCAGCAACATGGCAGAGTGCAAGGCGAGAGGGGCTTACCTCATGGGCATAACGATCAACGGCAACTACAGCGTTGAGGACTCCGTAAACTTTACGATATATGTGCCGAGGACTGATGAACATTTTGCCGGAAGCCTTGCAGTCATCCCGCTGCAGCTTCTGGGATACTACCTCAGTGTTGCAAAGGGGCTTGATGTGGACAAGCCGAGAAACCTTGCGAAATCGGTCACCGTAGAGTAAAATTTTCCCAGCAAGGCAATAAGTGCCGGCTGTTGATAAAGCCGTGCGCTGCAGAACCATGAAACCACAGAACCATACGAAAGGAAGCATATGGCTGTTAACAGGATCCTTATAATAGACTTCGGCGGACAGTATAACCAGCTGATCGCGAGAAGAGTAAGAGAGTGCGGCGTGTACTCGGAGATCAAAGGCTTTGAGTCGGTCACTCTTGAAGATATACGTGAATTCGACCCTAAGGGCATCATCTTCACCGGCGGACCGCAGAGTGCGTACGGAGAAGGGGCGCCGTCCATCGATGACGGCATCTTTGAGCTCGGAGTGCCTGTCCTCGGCATCTGCTACGGAGCACAGCTCATGGCATACCGCCTGGGCGGAAAGATCGAGTCCGCACCTACAAGTGAGTACGGGCGTACAGAGGTCACCGTGACAGGAAAGGACGGCATCCTCAGGACAGCAGATGATGTCAATGTCTGCTGGATGAGCCATACGGATTACATAAGCGAGCCGCCTGCAGGATTCACGGTCACGGCACATACCGATGACTGTCCTGTAGCCGCAATGGAAGACCGCAGCAGGGGATTCTATGCGGTGCAGTTCCATCCTGAGGTCAACCACACACAGCACGGTGCAGAGTTCATAAGAGACTTCGTGCTTGATGTCTGCAAATGCGCTCAGGACTGGAAGATGGATTCCTATGCTGAGACGCAGATCGCTGCGATCAGAGAGAAAGTGGGAGACGGCAAAGTCCTTCTTGCGCTGTCGGGAGGTGTCGACTCGTCGGTAGTTGCTGCACTTCTCGCGAAGGCTATCGGACCTCAGCTTACATGCGTATTCGTTGACCACGGTCTGATGAGAAAGAACGAGGCTGACGAGGTAGAGTCCATATTCGGAAAAGAGGGTAAGTTCGACTTGAATTTCATCAGGGTCAATGCTGCAGAGAGATACTACGCGAAGCTTGCCGGTGTCACAGAGCCAGAGAGGAAGCGCAAGATCATCGGCGAGGAATTCATAAGAGTATTCGAGGAAGAATCGAGGAAAAATGGTGCCGTTGACTATCTCGCTCAGGGCACCATATATCCGGATATCATTGAGAGCGGTCTCGGAAAGTCTGCTGTTATCAAGTCCCACCACAATGTCGGAGGGCTTCCTGACTACGTAGACTTCAAGGAAATCATCGAGCCTCTCAGGATGCTTTTCAAGGACGAGGTAAGGCAGCTCGGAAGAGAGCTCGGACTGCCGGAATATCTTGTTACAAGGCAGCCTTTCCCGGGCCCGGGACTCGGCGTCAGGATCATCGGCGAGGTCACAGCAGATAAGGTGAAGATAGTCCAGGATGCAGACGCGATATACAGGGAAGAGATAGATAAGGCAGGTCTGGCAGGGAATATAAGCCAGTACTATGCTGCTCTTACCAACATGCAGACAGTCGGAGTCATGGGAGACTTCAGGACGTATGACTATGCTATCGCCCTGAGAGCTGTCATCACATCAGACTTCATGACAGCGACAGCTGCAGAGATACCTTGGGATGTCCTGCAGAGAGTCATGACAAGGATCGTAAACGAGGTCGATCACGTCAACAGAGTATTCTACGACCTCACGAGCAAGCCGCCGGGGACAGTGGAGATGGAATAGCATAAGCAGTACACAAACGCACAAAAAGGCCGCAGCACCTTGTAAATCAAGGGCTGCGGCCTTTGGTGTTACAGAATCAGATCCGGCATAACAGTCAGACTGTAGTGCTGCAGGATCAGTATTCCGGATTAGCCAGGCCCATGTTCTTTTCGTTGGTCTTCTTGGCTTCCTGTACTGCCTTAGGCAGTACCTTCAGCAGGTAGTCGACTTCTTCCTCGGTGTTGTAGATACCGAAGCTGACACGGATCATGCCCGGGGTGTTCACATCGGAGCATTCGGCAAAATTGCGGACCTGCTCTTCTGTAAGTCCGTACAGCCTCCATACGTACGGGTTAGCGCAGAATGCGCCGCATTGTCAAAATTCGTGACTACCTTCTTACCGCCGCTCTCAAGATCCATCTGCTCATCGATGCCGACGACATAGTCTCTTATATTATCGATAGTATAGCCGCTTTCTGTACTCTGTTCAGACTGCTGACTGCAGGCTGCAGATATGCATACACTGATGACAAGTACAGCGAAAAGCGGGAATTATTTTCTGTATTTCACGATACCGGACCTCCTTTGTCTGAAGAGAATCTTCTGCCTGTTTTGTTAATTATATAATAATTGCCCTGATTTGTGCGGATAAAAGGCTTTTTTCGTGACCGGAATTCCCGCATGGTGTATAATGTGTCAGAACAAAAGGGGGTATTATGGACAGAGGGGAACAACTTTACAGAGAAATTATATCTGCTCTTACGGACAGAGCATATCTTTCCACATGCGGGATCAGCAGAAGCAGGGTGCAGGAAAGGTCTTCAGACATCCGTTATCTTGCGGATATGATCCTGTCTTATTCAGATCAGAACGGCCGCATAAGCGCCGGAAATATTCTTAAAGCGGGCGCAGTATGCCTTGAAGAGATGAGCCTTATCCCTCAGGAGGGATGGGCTCTTCATTGTTATATGCATGTCCGCGGCACCATTTTCCCGCATCTGGGACTGCCGGATGATTCCGAAGAATTCAGGACCGGCCGCATCACGGCACTTACGCTCCTCAGGGCTGTTTTCACATATGAACGCAAAGCCTGCAGGTTCGACCCGACTCTGGACATGACTCTTCTATCAGACAGCGAGGCGCAGTCAGAGGGGTTCGCATCTGAATATATAAGGATGCACAGGCTGGTAAGGAGTAATTTCATTTATGAGTTCATGCGCCTCGGAACAGAGGTCACGCCCTTCAATACCCTCGGACACATTTCCGGAGTGCATTATGTCGCGACATACATGGCAAGGCAGCTCCGCGATGCGGGCATCCCTGTTGATGTCGCACTCGCATCTGCCGCTGCTGCAAGCCATGACATAGGCAAATACGGCTGCCGCAAGAGCGAGGAGAGAAGGGTCCCGTACCTTCATTACTACTATACAGACTACTGCATGACAGAGAACGGAATGCCTGAGATAGCTCACATTGCAGCCAACCATTCGACCTGGGATCTTGAGTTTGAGAATCTCTCGGCAGAGTCGCTTCTTCTCATCTATGCTGACTTCAGGGTCAAGAGCACGAGAGAAGACGGCAAAGAGATAATACACTTCTATACACTTGAGCAGGCCTTTGATGTCATCCTCAGCAAGCTTGACAATGTCGACGATGCCAAGAAGCACAGATATGAAAAGGTATATGCGCGGCTCAAAGACTTTGAAGACTACATGATCGAGCTCGGCGCTGTGACTGACCTGCCTTCGGATTTTGCCCTTGAGGACGGAGTCATTACGGCTCTGCCTGCAGAAGGCATGGGATACCGCAAGGACAAGCCTGTACGCGTAAGAAGGGAGATGTCACTCATCCAGGGCGACGATATAATCACACAGCTCAAAATGAAATCCGTGGGGCACAACATACGCCTCATGCACTATTTCAATAATAAAGCGGATTTTGCACGCCTCATCGAGGATGCCCGCGGCGAGGCTGACTGGAGGAATCTCCGTACATATATAACCATTCTCGGTGAGTATTCCACATACATGACCGAAGAGCAGAAGGCCCTAACTCTCAGATTCCTCTACGACCAGCTGATGAACAGGGAGAGCGATGTAAGGGAGCAGTCGGCGCGCCAGATGGGGCAGATGACAGCGACCTTCAGACAGAGCTACAGAAAGGAGCTGCCTGAAGACATACCTAAGCTGGATGAGACCACGACCAATCTCGAGATGTTTGAGATATACCTTGGCAGGATGCTGAGCCCGTCTTCAAGGCTGACCGAGAGGCACAGGAACTGGATAATCCAGAGCATGGACTTCTTCGTAAGTGCTGCTCTCACAAGCTGTGCAAAGCAGTTCCTTCCGAGGTACTATGCAGTGCTCGAGAAGCTGTTTGAAGATACCGGCAGGAGCGAGCGGATGACGATGGCCGTTCTGAACTCAGCCCTTGCGGTCGATGAGGATACGTGTACTGACAGTTTCAGGGAAAAGGCCTCGGGATATGCATGCAATGTTACGGGAAAATACTCAGACAGCACAGATCTCCTGGCCCTTGATGTGAGGGAAAAGTTCAGCGGTGATGAGGACGGTAGCATCCGCGCGGCAAGACTCAGGCTGATGGGGATCGATGACGGCGGCGAGACTGCCGTGCAGTCTGCTGAGGAAAGGGATGCAGCTCTCTCGGCGATGTTCCTTGATGATCTCAAATTCCAGACTTCGTGGACTCGCAAGGCTGCCAATATACGATACATGACTGACATCGCGGGATCATCCGACAGAAATGTCAGGATGCATATCGCGGCACACTTTGTGAACCTCATAAAGGTCAGCGAGACGGTCACGGTAAGACGGGAGGCCGGGGAGGCGCTTCTTAAACTCATAAGGAAGATGCCTGCGGATCAGTGCAATGAGATCATGGTCGAACTGTACAACGGACTGGATATAGAGGACTATCAGTTTGCAAGGCTCATACCTGAGTATCTCGGCAGGATGATCCTGCTGATGCCGGACAAGGAGATCGACGAAGTCACAGGCAATCTCGAGAGCCATATAAGCTCAGGCAATATCAATACGGCCTCGGCATCGCTCATGACAGTCTCGATAATGCTTGAGCACTTCAGCGAATACCGCAGGAGAGGGACAGAGGAAAGGTGTGAAGAACTTGTAAAACGTCTTTCCGGTCTTCTTATGAAGGGCGTTGCCCACTACAGGGACGCCGTCTCGCAGGAAGCTTTCCGGACACTTGCAGAGCGGGTCTTCGTGAGCGGCACGGCATCAGATGATGAAAAGCGCAGGATACTGGCGCTTACAGGCAAGAGGATACTTACGCTCATCCCGGATACGGATTCAGAGAAGGACGCGATGGAGTTCTGCAATAATGCAGCAGCTCTCAGGGGTATATACAGATTCATCTCGGAATATATAGCTGAAGAGGGGCCGTTCGGACTTGAATGCAGGCAGAAAGCGGCTTTCTTCCCGGGCACTTTCGACCCGTTCAGCCTCGGCCACAAGGCCATAGCCTGCACGATACGCGACATGGGCTATGAGGTGTACCTTGCGATCGATGAATTCTCGTGGTCCAAGAAGACCCTCCCGCACATGCTGCGAAAGGAGATCCTGGCGATGTCCATAGCAGCAGAGACGGACATGTACATATTCCCGGATGATGTTCCTGTAAACATTGCCAACCCTGAAGATCTCGGCATACTGCGCAGCCTGTTTGAAGACAGGGACCTGTATATAGCAGTCGGATCGGATGTCGTAAGAAACGCTTCGAGCTACAAGGCTAAGCCTCAGAAGAACTCGATACACACCTTCAATCACATCGTGTTCGCGCGTGAGGCAAGGCAGACAGACCGCGGTGAGGATGAAGCATATCCGGTCCGGGGCAAAGTCATAAACCTCAGGCTCGGAAAATTCTATGAAGATATAAGTTCGACAAGGATCAGAGAAAACATCGACCTCGGAAGAGACATAACATCTCTTATTGATCCGGTCGTACAGAACTACATATACGAGAACAATTTCTACATAAGAGAGCCGGCATATAAGCATGAGCTTCAGGCAAGAGATATACACATCTCGGGATATGAGCACAGTAACTGCAGGAGGATAAGAAGCCTCAGGGACGAACTGACAGGAAGGGGATATGACTTTGACTCTCTCATGACTGTTCTTGAGCGTCCGCGCGTCAGGACGATATATATCGAGAGGACAGGAACTAAACGCACCGGAGTATGCGCTTTTGCATCCGGACGGAGGATAGACCGGAAAGACCTTCTCTTTGAATTCGGAGATACCGATGTCACGCGCAGCATCAGAAGGAGCGCGAACGGCTCGATAGGCATCATAAATGCCTTCTACTTCGAACGCAGCCGCGATATATCCAACCTCGGGCAGATACTTCTCACCGAGATACTGACTGACATGCTTGCAAAGGACTACGGATATGTCGTATATCATCCGGCAGACCCTGCAGGCCTCAGCCAGAACGTGACGGAAGTCCTCAGAAGACAGGGCTTTGTCAACATATCAGAAGATCATGACAATCCTGTTTATGCGGTAGATATAACTGCACCAGTGGTGCTGTTCCGCGATGTCGAGACGGTGATCAAGGCACCGCTGAACAAGAATCCGAGGGTCATGAAGGCAGTGGATGATGCCCACAACAACCTTCTTAAGACATTCTGCGAGCTGTATCCGGGCAAGCTGATACTTTCCTTCAATACCAGCGCTGTCTACAGCAAGATCATTGAGATGGCCGCGAAGGAGAACATGGTGCCGTCAGTGCCAGACCCGGCAAAAAGGAGGGGCCCTTATATGGCGGTGCCGTTCGGAAAGGCTCTTTCTGATGTCGTCGTACCGAATACTGTCACCAAGGCTCTCAGGACAGAGAAGTTCATAAGTGAGTCGATCCGGGACTTTACGATAAGGGAGTCCCGCGGTTATGCAGAGCTTGAGGATCAGGTCAGGACGCTTAAATCTTTCAACAGAGATGTGATCCTCATAGACGACCTTCTCCACTCCGGCCAGAGGATGAAAAGGATAGACCCTATCCTGAGAGAGAATGATGTGAATGTCAGGAAGGTCATAGTCGGCCTGCTGACGGGCAACGCAAGAGACGAGATGGCTGTCAGCCGCAGGGCTGTGGACGGGGCATACTTCATCCCTGTCATAACCATGTGGCTCAACGAGAGAGACTGCTATCCGTTCATCGGGGGAGACAGCTTTGAGTCAGGAGACAGGAACGCATCGATCAATATCATAATGCCGTACACATCCTACAGCTTTGTCGGCGGAAGGGACTCCGAGAAGGTGTACAGGTACTCGATGACATGCCTTGAGAATGCGAGGGACATAATGAAGGTCATCGAGCAGGAATATCAGGCGGAGTTTGAAAAGCAGCTGACTCTCGGAAGGCTTGGTGCTGTCATCACAAATCCGCGCCGTCCGGATTACGGAGACGGGCTCCTGTATGATGAGAACGCGGCACCGAGCGTGTATATAGAGAGCGACATAAAGCGCGCGAAGAGGCTGCACCTGTCACGGGATAAGTAGAAATCTTCACTGAATCATTCTGCCGGAACTGTCTGCAGAATTGCAGAGTGGTAATATTCAGCATGATGACGCTCCGTGCAGACGATATGAAATAATCGAACATATAAAGAATTGATTATTAATTCTTAAAGATCATGCATCAGCAAAATCAATAATAATCAGGAGTATATATGCACAGAATAAAAGAACTGGTAAATGAGATCGGGGTGGACGCACCCGTATCACTGGCAGGACACCCCATACGCCCGGGGGAAAAGCACCGGGTCAATATCCTGGCGCTCGGTGATGTAGGGACCACGATGCTCATAGGACTGAGGCTGATGGGTGCGGATGTCATATCTGAGATAGGCATCTGTGACATAAGGCCTGAGAACTGCGAGAGGCTTGTACGCGAGATCAACCAGATAAGATTTCCGGACGGTGAGCCACATCTGCCTCCCGTGAGGATAGTGACTGAAGAGGAACTCTTCGATACCGACGTCTTCATATTCTGCGCCAGCAAGGGTGTGCCGGACCTCGGAAAAGAGAAAGATCCGGACTTCGATGTCAGGATGGCGCAGCTGGATGCAAACAGAGGAATCATAGAGCACTATGCCGGACTGGCGCGTGCGGCAGTTGATCCTGTGGACAACCTCTGCGTAGCATTTCTCGATGCATCGGGCCTGAAGCCGTGGCAGCTGCGGGGGTACGGTCTCGGAGTCATGAACGCGCGGGCGGCATATTACGCTGAAAGAGACGAGAGATTCAGCTCATATCTTTCAGAAGGCAGAGCTTTCGGTCCGCACGGGCAGGACCTGGTCATCGCCAACAGCATTGAGAACTATGATGATGAGCTGTCACGCGAACTTACAGAGCTGGCAACGGGGGCCAATCTTGAGGTGAGAGAGCTCGGCTTCAAGCCGTATATCGCACCGGCGATGTCGTCGGCGGCGATATCGATACTACTTACACTCAGGGGAGAGTGGAACTACGGCTCACTGTATCTTGGGGATGAGAACAGAGGAGCCTTCCTGGGGATCAGGAGCAGATTTAACGGGGATAATTGGGACTACGAGGATCCGGAGCTTCCGGATAAATTATATGAGAGGATCAGAGATTCATACATCAGGCTCTGCGATATCAGGTGAGGGGACCTGCAGCAGAGACAATATTAACAGAGACAATATTAATTCAGCAGAAAACCGCAGGCTCATCGTAATAAAGCCTGCATGTGATTCAGAGGACAGGGCGTCAAGACTCGACGGCATGCTGCTGCCGTATCTTGATGAACTGAAAGAGCGCGGCATCGATGTCGTAATATACAGCCATGTCAGTGAATTTGAGGACAGGGACATCTCGTCTGAAAGGATACTGTTTGCCGTGGCTCTGTCGGAAGCGGGGGTCAATATCGAGTACTACCGCCTGCTTGAGCACCTGCGCGGACACCCTGACTGTCTTGAGGGATCAGTCGGAGGGATAATCGTCGACGGAGGGGGAGAGTTCTATACCAAGGCGATCGCCAGGCGTTTTGCATTCTCTGCAAACATGTGCGGATGCACCTTCCCTGGAAAGCCGCTTGTGGAGGCGACAGGATCTCTCGGGAACTTTCATGTGCTCAGTACCATATCCGGCAGAGAGCCGGAAGACATATACTGCACTCAGGTCCGCTCGCTTGTTGATAAGGTCCTGGACTTCGGCCTTCCGGAAGTAAGCGGGAAGATAAAGCTTCTGGCGCTTCATGCCAGCACACGCAGGACATCCAATACACTTCTCCTGTGGGACATGGTGAAAAAGCATCTGTACAGCCGTGCGGAGATAACTGAGATATCCCTGCAGAACGGTCAGATCTACGACTGCCGCGGATGCAGCTATGAGGCATGTCTGCACTTCGGCGAGCAGGGAACGTGCTTCTACGGAGGGATAATCACGGACCAGGTGTATCCGGCGCTTCTCGAGGCAGATGCTGTTGTCCTCATATGCCCTAATTACAATGACGCACTCAGCGCCAATCTGACGGCCTTCGTCAACAGGCTTACTTCACTGTTCCGGTCACATGACTTCTCGGACAAGAGGGTGTATGCCGTGATCGTATCGGGCTATTCCGGCGGGGACATCATCGCAGAGCAGATCATCGGCGCGCTGAATTTCAACAAGTCATTCATACTGCCTGCGGACTTTGCAATGCTTGAGACAGCTAACGACCCGAAGAGCATCCTTGCAGTCGCAGACATAGAAGAAAAAGCAGGGAAGTTCGCTTTCCGCATATACTGACAGAAGAGAGCATCCTGGCATTAGGTGCAGCACGGCGGACAGCTTCACATGGAGCTGTCCTTTTAACATGCGCTTTTTTCGAGGCTTTATATCACTGATCCATTCGATATGCAATCGGTATGGCAACGCAGACGATATTGGTATGACAGAAAAAGACCGCTCTGTGAGAAAATTTTAATATGTTTTTTAATGATAGATATAAGGGGAAAGGACCATGAATGCACAGGAGATCATTCAGCTGATAAGGGATGCAGAGAAGAAGACGCCTGTAAGAATGTACGTCAGGGAAAAGGCACCGGTGGACTATGGCAGTGCAAGGGTTTTCGGTGCAGGAGACAGGATTGTGTTCGGCGACTGGAATGAGCTTGAAGAGATAGTGAGGGAAAACAGCGACAGGATCGAGGACATCGTAATAGAAAATGACTGCCGCAACAGTGCGCTCCATCTGCTGGATACCAAGAACCTGCATGCGAGAATAGAACCCGGAGCCTTAATAAGAGAGCAGGTAGAAATAGGCGATAATGCCGTGATCATGATGGGTGCAGTCATCAATATAGGTGCTGTCATTGGCGAGGGTTCGATGGTAGACATGGGGGCCGTCATCGGAGGAAGAGCTGAGGTAGGAAGAAACTGCCACATAGGCGCCGGAGCAGTCCTCGCAGGTGTAGTTGAACCGGCTTCTGCAGTCCCAGTTGTCGTAGAAGATGATGTGCTCGTAGGAGCAAACGCTGTCGTGATAGAAGGCGTAAGGATAGGAAAGGGTGCTGTAGTGGCAGCAGGAGCAATAGTGACAGCGGATGTTCCGCCGGGAATGGTCGCTGCGGGATGCCCGGCCAGAATCATCAAGGCCAAGGATGATAAGACATCGATGAAAACGGCGCTTGAGCAGGGACTTAGGAATCTGTAGGGTGGAGGTCAGAATGGCAGTTCATGAACACATGAATCAGGCAGTCTACAGTCTGAAGAGGAGTGCAATAAGAGAGTTCTCCAGGCTGGCTGCATCTGTTCCCGGGTGTGTAAGACTTACTCTCGGCGAGCCGGATTTTGATACGCCTGAGGTGATAAGCTGCGAAGTCAGCGCATCAGTCGCTGCAGGTGACACACATTATATAGAGAATAACGGAAGCAGGATCCTGCGCGAGCGCATCTCAGCGTTCGAGAAAACAAAAGGCCTTGAGTACAGTGCAGATGAGATAATCGTTACTGCAGGCGCAACTGAGGCACTGTTCGTATCGCTTCTCGGAATACTGGATCCGGGTGATGAGGTGATCATTCCGGTGCCGGCATTTGTTCTGTATGAGCAGATAGTGAACCTCTGCAGGGGAGTATGTGTCCCGATGAATACATCAGGAGCAGGGTTTCAGATAAGAAAAGATGATCTTGAGCCCCTGATAAGCAGCAGAACGAAGGCGGTGATCCTCAACTCTCCTAACAATCCGACCGGCTGCGTATATGACGAAGAGAGTCTGAGAACGGTATATGAAGCTGTAAAGGGAAGAGATGTTTTCGTCATATGTGATGATGTGTACAGGTCACTGTACTACGGCAGCATGTATCACAGTTTTGCGGAATACTGCGACATCAGGGAACAGATCCTTGCTGTGCAGGGCTTCTCCAAGCCTTACGCGATGACAGGATGGAGGATGGGCTACCTGATGGCTGACGCATCCGTAAAAGAGAGACTCGAGCTGGTGCACCAGTTCGATGTTGTCTCAACTCCGTCAATCATGCAGAAGGCCTGCATCACTGCACTGGATACAGATACTTCATATATGACTGAAGAATACAGAAGGCGGAGAGACTATGTGACAGACAGGCTAAGGGATATGGGCCTTGAGACAGAGACCCCGGAAGGCGCATTTTATGTTTTCCCTTCGATCAGGAAATATGGCATGGGTTCGTTTGAATTTGCTGAGAGACTTGTCCGGGAGGGAGCTGTTGCTGTCACGCCGGGTGCGGCGTTCGGCTCAGATGATCACATAAGGATCTCATACTGCTGCAGCATGGATGATTTAAAGGAGGGACTCGACCGTCTTGAGAGCTTCCTGATAACAATCCGGGAAAAATGAGCAAAATAGTGCGGACACAGAGGATGCTGCAAAGGCTGAATGATACACAGCCGGAACAATAGTGTCAGCAGATCTATGAAAACGGCAACAGGCAGCCGGAACGGGGAGCGTAAAGAAATGAAGTTTACCAAAATGCAGGGATGCGGAAATGACTATATATATGTCAACTGTTTTGAAGAGAACGTGCAGGACCCTTCAGACCTGGCTGTAAAGCTCTCGGACAGAAGATACGGCATAGGGAGCGACGGGCTTATCCTCATAGAGCCGTCAGACAGGGCTGATGCTTTCATGCATATGTTCAACCGTGACGGATCCGAAGGGAAAATGTGCGGCAACGGGATCAGATGTGTTGCCAAGTATATATATGACAACGGGATGGTCCCGCCGGAGAGAAAGGATGTCCTGATAGATACAAAAGCCGGCCTCAGAGAAATCAGGCTCGATATAAAAGACGGCAAGGCCGCAGCTGCATCCGTTGACATGGGCATAGCTGAAGTAGCTGCTGAGTCTGAGAACATTGCGGCCGGCGGAATTGATCTCTGTTTTACAGCAGTCAGTACAGGCAATCCGCATGCGGTATTCTTCCTTGATGATAATCCTGCTCTGAGCGGAATTACTGATGAAGATACTTCCGGCGGAGGCGGGGACTGCACGCTGCTCAGCCGGATCCCGCTTGAGATCATCGGACCTGAAATAGAAAGCTCAGGAAGATTCCCTGACGGGGTCAATGCAGAGTTCGTAGAGATGATCAGCCCGGAGGAGATCTCCTTCCGGGTCTGGGAAAGAGGATCGGGAGAGACGTATGCGTGCGGCACGGGAGCAACAGCAGCAGTGGCCGCCGGATGCTTTGCAGGAAAACTGGCGTGCAAAGTGCTTGTGCATCTCAGGGGCGGAGATCTTGAGATAGAGTGCGACATAGACACGGGCAGATGCATTATGACAGGACCGGCAGTGACCGTATTCACCGGAGAATTATTATGATACAGATGATCAGAAGCGATGCGGAGAGATTCGCAGAGGAGATAAAGGGATTAAGGATGACCATACACAGGCATCCTGAGATGGGAAATCATGAATACTGTACGGCTGAGCTTGCAGAAAAATACCTGAACGGACTCGGGATAGCGACCAGACGGATACTTGACACGGCTGTTGTCGGAGAACTGAAGTGCGGTGCCGGAGACCCGGAGAACGGGCCGGTCAGGACGGCTGCGCTCAGAGCAGATATGGATGCTCTTCCGCTGACCGAGATGACAGGGGCAGAGTTCGCATCGGAAGTCAGAGGTGTGATGCATGCGTGCGGCCATGATGTTCACACAGCAGCAGTGCTCGGAGCTGCCAGAATACTGGCAGAGCACAGAAACGAACTGAAAGGGAATGTAATATTCCTGCTGCAGCCTGATGAAGAGGGGCGCGGAGGTGCTGACAGAATGATCAGAGAAGGCTGCATGGATGGAGTGGATGCTGTCTTCGGTGCGCATGTCAGCCCCGATCTGCCGGCAGGCCATATTGGTATACGCTACGGAATATTCTATGCTGCATCGGATATGTTCAAGGTTGAAGTAACCGGACTGGCATCTCACGGCGCAGTAAGAGAGAAGGGCATTGACGCTCTGGCAGCTGCAGCGGAAATGGTAACAGCGCTTCTTGAACTGCCATCGAAGATAACTTCTGATAAGTGCATTCTGACTGTAGGAAGGATGCAGTCAGGAACGGCAGGCAACATAATGCCGGGTGAAGCGGTATTCGAGGGAATAATACGCACGCTCGGCCCTGAAACACGGCGCAGAATGGAAGAGGAGTTCAGGAATACCGTGCAGGCTATAGCAGACAGGACCGGAACTGCAGCAGACATAGACTATATACACAGTCATCCGGGCGTTGTAAATGATAAAAGCATGACAGACCTTGCATTCAGGGCTGCCTGCGGGATCTTCGGAGAGGAGAAGGTGCACATCATAGAAGACCCGGTCATGATAAGCGAGGATTTCGGCTGCTTTCTGGACAAAGCACCGGGTTCCTTCTATCACATAGGAGCAGGCTGCAGTCTGCCTCTTCACAATCCCGGATTCCTCCCTGAGGAGGATGTTGTGACTGAACTGGCTGTGATGCATGCAGCTTCGGTATGGTATTTTCTGACGGAAGAGGGGGTGTAACAGAATTGAGTATTCATGAGGAATGCGGAGTATTAGGTGTGTATTCTGATCAGTCTGCTGATGTTGCAGGCATTTCATACTATGGCCTGTATGCACTTCAGCACAGAGGTCAGGAGAGCTGCGGGATCGTTGTAAACGATGACGGGGTTTTCTTTTCACACAAGGACCTGGGGCTTGTAGGGGATGTTTTTACTGAGGACGTCATGCGTAAGATACCGCAGGGCAGAATGGCGGTCGGACATACAAGATACGGAACTACAGGAGCAGCCAGCAGACGCAACTGCCAGCCGATAGAAGTGAACCACCAGAAAGGACGCATGGCCGTAGCACACAACGGAAACCTTTCAAACGCGGCGCAGCTCCGGTCTGAACTTGAGATGTCCGGAGCGATATTCCATACGTCTACGGATACGGAGACTATTGCATATATCGTTACCAGAGAACGGCTCCGCTCCGGGTCAATAGAAGAAGCTGTCGACAGGGCTATGGACACAATAGAAGGCGCGTACAGCCTTATAATCATGTCCCCGCAGAAACTGATCTGTGCCAGAGATCCCCACGGGTTCAGACCGCTTTGCTATGGAGTGACGGAAGACGGCATATATGTCGTCGCCTCGGAAACCTGCGCCATCGCAGCGGCCGGAGCAGAATACATAAGAGATGTTGAGCCCGGAGAGATAATCATTTTCAGCAGAAAAGGCATAGAGTTTAGAACAAGGCACTGCGGCTCGCAGCCTGAGAAGCTGTGCATCTTTGAGTACATTTATTTTGCACGTCCCGATTCAGTGATAGACGGAGTGCCGGTGCATAAAGCCCGTGAAAATGCAGGACGAATCCTTGCCCAGACACATCCCGTGGAAGCGGACATAGTGACAGGAGTGCCTGATTCAGGCCTCGATGCTGCTCTCGGATTCAGTAAAGAATCGGGGATACCGTATGGAATAGGCTTAATAAAGAACAAATATATCGGCAGAACATTCATAGAGCCAGGCGGAAGACATGACAAGGTCAGGATCAAGCTTTCCGTGATAGAAGAAGCGGTAAGGGGCAAAAGGGTAGTGCTGGTCGATGACTCTATCGTGCGGGGAACTACCATGGGCCGTATTGCAGGACTCCTGAGAGAGGCAGGAGCCTCTGAGATACACATAAGGATATCTGCGCCGCCGTTCATGTATCCGTGCTACTACGGAACAGACATAGATTCACAGGAAAACCTTATAGCATGCAGATACAGCATAGACGAGATCGCTTCGATCATATGTGCTGACTCGCTCGGGTATCTTCCGGCGGACAGACTCGGAGAGCTCTGCGGACACAACGGATACTGCAGCGCATGCTTTACAGGCGAGTATCCGACAGACGTTTCAGGCGGCATTAGCAAAGACCGCTTTGAACGCCGTCTGTCAGAAATGGTGGAGGGAACAGATGAGTGACTATACAGGAAAGATCATCCTCGAAAGCGGTGAAGAATACTATGGATACAGGTTCGGATCAGATCAGGAGAAGGTTCTTGAAATAGTTTTCAATACATCTATGACAGGCTACCAGGAAATACTATCCGATCCGTCATACACTGATCAGGCTGTAGTTATGACTTATCCTCTGATCGGCAACTATGGAATGAATGGTGAAGATTATGAAACAGAGATCCCGACGATCGGGGCGCTGA
>CACWYF010000022.1:10740-14698 GCA_902765035.1 uncultured Eubacteriales bacterium | reverse complement strand
ACTTCGAGACACTTGCTGACGTAGTAGTTAAGAAACCGGAGGCATAATATGGCAATCAGTGCAGAAATCCTCGGCAGCTTCAAACCAATCGATGTAGAAAAGATCGACGCTCTGCTCAACGCAGAGATCGCTGCTAATAATAAGAAGATAGTCGTGCTCGATGACGACCCGACAGGAGTACAGACGGTCCATGACATCACAGTCTACACGGGATGGGACAAACAGAGCATTCTCGACGGATTCAAAGAAGAGAACAATCTGTTCTACATCCTGACAAACTCCAGAGGCTTCACCGCAGAGCAGACAACACAGGCTCACAAAGAGATCGCTGCAGTAGTGGATGAGGTCGCTAAGGAGACAGGAAAGGAATACATCTTCATAAGCAGAAGCGACAGCACGCTGCGCGGACACTTCCCTCTCGAGACATCCCTTCTGAGAGATGCTTACGAGAAGAACACCGGCAAGAAGATCGACGGAGAGATCCTCTGCCCGTTCTTCAAGGAAGGCGGAAGATTCACCATCGATAACGTCCACTATGTAAAGTATGGCGATGAGCTGGTACCTGCAAACGAGACAGAATTCGCCAAGGACAAGACCTTCGGTTACTCAGCAGCAACTATGCCTGAGTATGTTGAGGAGAAAACAGGCGGAGATTTCAAGGCAGAAGATGTAACGTGCATCTCTCTTGAGGACATCCACAACATGGATATCGATAAGATTCAGGAGCAGCTAATGGCTGTTAAAGACTTCAACAAGATCATCGTAAACGCAGTAGATTACGCTGATGTGAAGGTGTTCTGTGTCGCGCTCTACCGCGCTATGAAAGCCGGCAAGGTATTCATGTTCCGCACGGCCGCTGCGATCGTAAAGGTGATGGGCGGAGTTACAGATCAGCCTCTCCTCACAAGAGAGAAGATGGTCACACTCGACAATAACAACGGCGGAATCATCGTGGTTGGCTCGCATACAGCAAAGACAACGGCACAGGTCGAGTGCCTCAAGGAAATGGACGAGGTCACTTTCGTTGAGCTCGATGCCACACTCGTAAGAGATGAAGAGGCTTTCGAAAAGGAAGTCCAGAGATGCCTTGCTCTCGAGGAGGAATGCATCCGCTCCGGAAAGACAGTCTGCTGCTACACGACAAGAGCTCTTATCACTGCTGACACAGGAAACAAGGAAGACGATCTGAGACTTTCCGTACGCATCTCTGACGCAGTGCAGTCGCTGGTAGGCAGACTCACCGTCACACCTGCTTTCGTTATCGCAAAAGGCGGCATCACATCAAGCGATGTCGGCACAAAGGCTCTCGCAGTAAAGAAAGCAAACGTGCTCGGACAGATCAGACCTGGAATCCCTGTATGGCAGACCGGCGATGAGAGCACATTCCCGAAGACACCATATGTCATCTTCCCTGGCAATGTAGGCGAAGCGACCACACTCAAGGAGGCCGTTGAGATACTTCTCGCGAAATAGCAGACAGGGAACGGTCTTGCGTCTCTTTCGATAAAAAAGGGTTTCGAAACAAGGAAAGGAACTAAGATGGCTGAATGTGTAGTTATTGCAGATGATCTTACAGGCGGCAACGCTACGGGTGTGCTCCTGAAGAATATGAATTATCAGGCTTACACTGTGCTCAACCTCGGTGCTCTTGACAAGGAGGTGCTTGAGAACGGGCAGTGTATCATACTTCCTACTGACTCCAGAGGTGTGAGTGCAGAAGTAGCCTATCAGAGAGTTTACAGCGCGGTCAGTGCTCTTGCCGGAGACGATGTAAGAGTGTATGCACACAGGATCGACAGCACGCTGAGAGGCAACCTCGGAAGCGAGACAGATGCCATGCTGGACTATCTCGGCGAAGATTATGTCGCAATAGCGGCACCATGCTTCCCGTCTACGGAGAGGATCGTTCTCGGCGGATACATGCTTGTGGAAGGCATCCCGCTCCACAAAACGGGTATTGCTATTGACCCGAAATCACCTGTCAAAACATCGGATGTTGCGGCTCTCTTCAGACAGCAGAGCAGGTACGGCGTCGCAGCGATCCCTACCAACGAACTGATGCACGGCAAGCATTACCTCGCAGACCGCATCAAAGAGGCATCAAGGCGCTGGCCGACGCGCAGGAGGATCTCGATCTCATCGCGGACGCATGCATCACAAGCAAGCTCAAAGTGCTGGCGGTAGACCCGGGCGTTTTCACAGCAACGCTTGCAAGAAAACTCATAACGCCATCAAAGAGCAGAGAAAAGAGCAAGATACTGGCTGTGATGGGAAGTGTACACCCGAATGCAAGGACTCAGATGGAACAGCTATGGCTGTCGCAGAGGACATATAACGCCATGATCGCTACGAAAGAGCTGCTCGAAAGCGACGAACGCCGCGAGGCCGAGATCGCAAGAGTAACAGCGGAAATACTGGAAAACTGCGACCGCAACCAGATCTCAACGGTCACAGGAGACGGAATATATCCTGAGAACAGAATAGACTTCGGACCGTATATGGAGAGATACGACTGCTCCATGAATGATGTCACTGACATCATCAACAAGTCTCTGGCGGAGATAGCACATCGCATATTCGTGGCAGAGCCGACCTTCAGAGCCCTCTACACGACAGGCGGAGATATAACCGTGTCAGTCTGCGAGAGATTCGGTGCAGCCGGACTCGACCTCAAAGACGAGGTGCTTCCGCTTGCTGCATACGGAACTATCCTCGGAGGACCGTTCGCGGGAACCCATCTTATCACCAAGGGCGGCAGCCAGGGTGATAACGATGCCATCAATAAATGCATCACTTATCTCAAGGAGAAGATATACATATAAGGGAGGTGTCAGATGAAAAAACCACTTATCGCAGTCACTCTGGGCGATCCTGCAGGCATCGGCCCTGAGATCGTCGTAAAGACCATCGCAGACAAGGACCTCTTTGCCGAGGCAAACTGCATCGTTCTCGGCGATGCCAAGATCGTAAAGCAGGCGATCGAGGTGACAGGCGTTGGTCTTAAGGTCAACTGCGTAGAAGAGCCGGCTGACGGCGACTACAGCGAAGGCGTTCTCAACATGATCGACCTTGACAACATCGACATGGACAAGTTCGAATACGGCAAGGTCAGCGCAATGTGCGGCAAGGCTGCTTTCGAATATATCGAGAAGAGCATCCAGATCACTATGGACGGCAAAGCTGATGCAGTGGCGACAGCTCCTATCAACAAGGAAGCTCTCCGCGCTGCTGAGATCAACTTTATCGGACATACTGAGATCTTCGCTGAGCTCACAGGAACCAATGACCCGCTGACAATGTTCGAGACCAACGGAATGAGAGTGTTCTTCCTGACAAGACACGTATCGCTCCGCGACATGCTCGACATGATCACCAAGGAAAGAGTCATCGACTATGTTGAGAGATGCACTGAGGCTCTCAGAAGACTGGGAGTGACCGAGGGCACTATGGCTGTTGCAGGACTCAATCCGCATTCAGGCGAGCACGGACTGTTCGGCTGGGAAGAGGTCAACGAGATCGCACCGGCTGTTGAAGAGCTGCAGGCAAGAGGATTCGACGTCAAGGGACCAGTTCCGGCTGACTCGGTATTCCACCAGGCTGCACTCGGCAGATACAACTCGGTACTGTCGCTGTATCACGATCAGGGACACATCGCAACCAAGACACTTGATTTTGACCGCACTATCGCGATCACTAACAGCATGCCTATCCTGCGTACTTCCGTAGACCACGGAACTGCATTCGACATCGCAGGCAAGGGAATCGCAGGTGCTGTCAGCATGATCGAGTCCGTAAGACTCGCAGCCAAGTACGCACCTTATTTCACCAGATAATTGATAAGCCCCGGTGAGTAAGCAGGCGCCAACCAACAACTCTCCGAGGCTTAGAGATTATATCCGTCCGGGCGTCTTTTCGATGCCCGGATGCGAATACAAACTACAGCTATTATAACGTATTG
>CACWYF010000022.1:0-10680 GCA_902765035.1 uncultured Eubacteriales bacterium | reverse complement strand
TTTATCGGTATCGCGATCCTCATCGTTCTCGTTCTCAAGACTAAGGTTCAGGCTTTCCTGGCTCTGATCCTTACAACTATCCTGGTAGGTGCTATCGGAGGCATGCCGCTTCTGAACGTCACCCTTGAAGATGGAAAAACGTTCGGTATTATCAACTCGGTAACGTCGGGCTTCGGCGGGACCCTCGGAAGCATAGGCATCATCATCGGATTCGGTGTAATGATGGGACAGATCTTTGAGATCTCGGGTGCGGCCAAACGGATGGCCCACACCTTCCTCAAGCTCTTCGGTAAGGGCCGTGAGGAAGAGGCTCTCGCTATCACCGGATTCCTGGTATCGATCCCTATCTTCTGCGACTCGGGATTCATCGTACTTTCACCTATTGCAAAGGCTCTGTCTGAGACAACCAAGAAGTCTGTAATCGGACTCGGTGTTGCACTGGCATCCGGACTCGTTATCACTCACTCACTGGTACCTCCTACACCGGGCCCTCTCGGAGTTTGCGGTATCTTCGGAATCGATGTAGGAAGATTCATCCTGCTTGCTATCGTGCTCGCTCTTCCTATGACAATTGCCTGCATCTTCTATGCAAGGAAGGTCCTGTCGAAGAAGTTCTACAGACTCCCTGATGCAGACGGTAACATCGTAGACGCTGAATATCAGGAGCCTAATTATGAGGCTGCATTCAACATGGACATGGAAGGCGTTCCGGGAACACTCGAATCCTTCATGCCTCTGATCCTGCCTATCGTGCTGATCCTGATCAACACTATCGCAACAGCACTCGGTGCAACAACAGGCTTCATGAGCGTTGTCGTATTCCTCGGACAGCCGATCGTAGCTGTAGGCCTCGGTCTTCTGGTCGCTCTCTTCACATTGGGCAGACCTTTTGACCGCCAGACTATCCTCCAGGAGATGGAGAAGGGTATGGCTTCCGCAGGTATCATCATGCTCGTAACAGGAGGCGGCGGAGCTCTCGGACAGATCATCAAGGACTCCGGCCTTGGTCAGTACATGGCAGACGGACTTGCTCAGACAGCAATTCCTATCATCATCCTGCCGCTGATCATTTCGACAGCAATGAGATTCATCCAGGGTTCGGGTACAGTAGCTATGACAACAGCTGCAAGTATCTCCGCACCTATCCTGATCGCTGCTAACTCCAGCCCGATGCTCGGCGCTGTAGCATGCTGCGTAGGATCACTCTTCTTCGGATACTTCAACGATTCATACTTCTGGGTCGTTAACAGAACACTCGGCGTATCCGAGGCTAAGGAGCAGCTGACTATCTGGTCGGTCAACTCCACAATCGCATGGGCAGTAGGAGTAATCGAGATCATCATTCTCAGCTTCTTCATGCACTAATCACTGATAATAAGATGTAGTATTCGATCTGTACCGGAAAGGGCGTACGGCTCTCGCCGGTACAGATCTCATAATCAGAGAAAAAAGTAAAAAGGAGGGTCTTTATGGCTCTTGTAACAATGAAACAGCTCGTGGACGATGCATGGGAAAAGGGCACATGCATCCCCGCGTTCAATGTCGGCAGCCTCGAGATGGTGCGCGGAGCTCTCCGTGCCGCTGAGAAGCTCGACGTGCCTGTCATCATCCAGATCGCAGAGAGACTGCTGAAATATTCACCGCTCGAACTGATCGGTCCCGGAATGGTGCAGGCGGCCAGGGAGTCAAGGCTCCCTGTGGCAGTCAACTTTGACCACAGCAGTACTTACGAAGTGATCGAGAAGGCTCTTCAGCTCGGATTCACATCTGTGATGTACGACGGATCAACGCTTCCGTTTGAGGAAAACATCAGGATGACCCGCAAAGCAGTTGAGCTGGCTGAAAAGTATGGCGCATGCGTTGAAGGTGAACTTGGTCTTGTAGGGGGCAGCGAAGACGGCCTCTCCGATCACGGCATACTCTGCACCAATCCTGACAAAGCTCAGGAGTTTTGCGAGAGAACAGGCATAGCATGCCTGGCTGTAGCTATCGGAAATGCTCATGGTGACTACCCTACGGCGCCAGTGCTCGCATTCGACATACTTGAGCAGATCAATCAGAAGGCAGGAGTCCCGCTGGTGCTTCACGGGGGCAGCGGGATCTCTGATGAAGACTTCCGCAAGGCTATCTCGCTCGGTATCGCCAAGATCAACATCGGAACAGCAAGCTTCAACAATGTCACGAAGTTTGCTTCCGAATATCTTGCAACCGAGGGCAAGCACACGTACTTCGAACTGAATACGGCGATGACACAGGGCATGTATGAAAACGCCCTGCGCCACATCAGAGTCTTCCGCGGACTTTGAAAATACAAATGCTTGTAATTTTCAGTAAAGTCCTGGTTGTATTTATATATGTTGGAATAGGGTTCGCGGCGAACAGGCTGAAGGTGCTGCCTGGTGAGTGCGTTAAGTATTTTACTGCGCTGATCATGAATATCACTGTGCCGTGCCTGATGATCAGTGCGATCACGGGGCAGGAGCTGGATGCAGGCATGTACCGGAATACGATAATCCTGTTTGTTCTGACGTCACTCATATACGTGATCATCGCGGTGCTGTCATCGCTGTTTGCAGACCATTTCTTTACGGATCGTGATCAGCAGGACCGCAACATTCTGGCATCGGCCATGACGGGATGCAATTCGGGGTTCATGGGATTCCCGGTGGCGAAGGCGGTATACGGAGCAAAAGTTTTTTACTTTGTAGTGATACAGAATATCTCCAACAACCTGTACTTGTTTCTGATGAGCATCCCGCACCTGCATCACAAGGAGGCGACGGGAAAGAGAAAGAGAAGCGCGAAGGAGATCATCGCGCCTTTTGCTAATATCACAACTATAACCACGGTCATCTCCATCATCATGCTGTTCACAGGGATCAGGCTGCCTGACTACGCCATGAACATTCTGACAGAAGTTGGTGACATCACCATTCCTCTTTCAATGATCCTCGTCGGAGTGCAGCTGGGGACCTCGAAGTTCAGCAAAATTTTCAGTGACAGGGACCTTATAATAACGGCATTCATCAAGCTGGTCGTCGCACCTCTTCTGGTAGTTGTGCTGATGATCCCGCTGCCGGTGGATCCGGTCATAAAGCTTACTTCTGTGCTGTGTACATGCTTCCCGAGTGCGGCAATGGGAGTCGCAACAGCGGCCAAGGAGAATAAGAATTCGGTACTGATGGCGGAGGCTGTCGCAGTCTCTACAGTCCTGTCGATGATCACTCTGCCGGTGTGGATAATGATCTGCAGCAGGCTGTATATGTAGGCTGTATATGTAGCCCGTTTCAATTGACAGAAACCTGAACAGGTGGTATATTTTCAATGTATCGGTTCAAAGGAGAATCCTGATGAATACACACAGACTCGTTGCAGCTATCTATTATTACGACGGAGCTTCTATTGAAGCATAGTTTTGCTGCGACCGCATAAGAATCGATCAGAGATGTTGATTCCGGCTCCGCAGCGAAGGCTGCGGAGCTGTTTTTATAGGATGACAATGTGGACGGTTCTCATTGCCATCTCAAAAGGCTGTTAGTTGGACAAGAAGATGACAGGGAGAACCGTCCCCGCTGTCACAAAAAGGGAGAAGTACTGATGAAGAATTTAATTCCTGACAATGTCAGTGAGCACACCAATGTATATGACGTCCTGATGGAAAGAGGACTGATCGAGCAGACCACCAATGGCGAAGCTCTGAGAGAGCTGCTCGGCAAGGAGAAGATCAAGTTCTATATCGGATTTGACCCGACTGCAGACTGCCTGCACGTTGGACACTTCATTCCGATGATCACCATGATGTATATGCAGAAGTACGGCCACACTCCTGTTTTCCTGCTCGGCGGCGGAACCGGCGAGATCGGCGACCCTTCAGGCAGAAGCGACATGCGTCAGGTCATGACAATAGACACGATCGATGAGAACTGCAGGCAGTTCAAGAAGCTCTTTGATAAGTTCATCGATTTTGACGACGAGTGGAAATACGAAGGCAATGAGGGTGTATACAAGCCTGGTCACCAGAACAGAGAGCCAAAGCCTGGCTACGCTGTCAGCGTCAACAACGCTGAGTGGATTAGACCTTGCAAGTTCACCGAGTTCGCAAGAGAGATCGGCAGACACTTCAACGTCAACACCATGCTGAGAGCTGACTGCTTCAAGAGCAGAATGGACAGAGACACAGGACTCTCGTTCTTCGAGTTCTCGTACATGCTGCTGCAGGCATACGACTTCTACGTAATGGCCCGCGACTTTGACCTCAAGGCACAGTTCGGCGGCAACGACCAGTGGTCCAACATCATCGCCGGAGTAGACCTGACAAGAAAGGCTTGCGGCAAGGAAGTATTCGGACTTACAGTATCGCTGCTGACAACCAGCGAAGGCAAGAAGATGGGTAAGACCGCCAAGGGCGCACTTTGGCTCGATGAGAGAAAATGCCCGGTATACGATTTCTTCCAGTACTGGAGAAACGTTGCTGACGCAGACGTCAACAAGTGCCTGAGAATGCTGACATTCCTGCCAATGAGCGAAGTCAACAGACTCTCTGCTCTTGAGGGATCCGCTATCAACGAGGCTAAAGAGATCCTCGCTTACGAAGTAACCAAGCTGGTTCACGGTGAGGAGAAGGCAAAACAGGCTCTCGAGACAAGCCGTCAGATCTTCGCAGGCGGCGGAGTATCCGATGATATGCCGTCAGTTGAGATGGAAAAGGCAAAGTTCGAAGGCGAAGGCATTGGCCTTGCAGCACTCCTCAAGGAGGCAGGACTCGAGCCATCGACATCCGAGGCTTACAGAACAATCCAGGGCGGCGGAGCAAGGATCAACGGCGAGCAGATCACAGACAAGAAGTTCGCTGTAACACTCGACTGCTTCAAGGACGGAGAGCTCGTACTCCAGAAGGGCAAGAAGAAATTCAAGAAGATCGTTCTCGCATAACCCGGACCGGTCTTACGGATATGATCCGGAGACGGACCGACAATATAGCAAAACAGCGGCTTTTCGGCCGCTGTTTTGCATTGCGCAGATATACGCAGAATGGATTGTCAAAGGTGCTTTCTGTCAGATGCAGAAATGCATAGTTTGTTAACGTTCCTGAAGCGCATTCTCTATGATGAGCTCGGCTGAGCCTCTCTTGAGCTGGCATATCCGCTGCATGTCATCGACATACTCCTCTTCCATGCCGTGCTGCAGCCAGTCTATGATCAGGCCGAAGGTCGCGCACTTGTGATAGCGGATGAACAGCTCCTTGTCACTGTCTGAAAGGGGTGCATCGGCGAACACGGTCTCGGCGTATTTCCTGATCACATGCTCGCATATCCGCCACAGGGATGAGATGTTGGAGTGGCTGCCCAGGCTGAATATGTGCATTATTACACGCTTGTTGGCTCTGGCGAATTCCATGGCGGTAGCGAGGCACTCATCTATGGAATTCAGCTGCGGATATTCAAGCACGAATGTATCCGCCTTCTCAGACAAAATGTCTTCGAGCAGTGACGGAATGTCCTGATAGTGATAGTAGAATGTATTGCGGTTGATCCCGCACCGCTCAGTAATGTCTCTGACTGTGATCTTCTCAAGGGGCTTTTCTGCGAGTATCCCGAGGAAGGTCTGAGTGATCGCTTTTCTGGTGAGGTCAGAAGCAGCCATTTATGGACTCCTTTCGTTGATCCGTAATTCTGCCATGGAGTTATTGTGACTCCTGCAAAAGATGACTCCTGGTCAGATAATACTATCAGAAGGACAGCCGGATGTAAAGATTCAGGAAAGGCCGGGAGGGATAAGGAAAGAGACCCTGGAAATGTAAGAATTGCAATTGCGCGGCTTTGGAATATAATTACAGCAAGCAGATAACATATTGCAGATAATGCGAACGGCTGCAGGAGGAGTGACATGAGAAAGCTTCTTATTGTAATAGATATGCAAAACGATTTTATCGATGGTGCGCTCGGAACGAAGGAGGCGGAGGCCATCGTTGAGAATGTCAAGGCGAAGATCAGGAGCTATGATCCGCATGACATCATTGCCACAAGAGATACACATGAGGGCAACTACCTGGAGACGCAGGAGGGTAAGTACCTTCCGGTCGAGCACTGCATCAGGGGAACGGCAGGCTGGGAGGTCAGGCCGGATATAGCAGAGCTCCTCAC
Source organism: uncultured Eubacteriales bacterium (assembly GCA_902765035.1). Classification (GTDB taxonomy): domain Bacteria; phylum Bacillota; class Clostridia; order Peptostreptococcales; family Anaerovoracaceae; genus Crickella. The sequence goes on along the minus strand of CACWYF010000022.1, from coordinate 4,537 downwards.
GGATGCGAGGGTATACGACAAGCCGACTTTCGGCAGCACCAGGATGGCCGCGGACCTCGCGGAGATGGCTGCGCGCGAAGAGATAGAGATCGAACTTGTCGGCCTGTGCACTGACATATGCGTAGTGTCGAACGCTTTGCTCCTCAAGGCGACGATGCCTGAGGTAAAGATATCGGTTGACCCGGCTTGCTGCGCAGGCGTGACACCGGAGAGCCATGAGGCGGCGCTCAAAACGATGCAGATGTGCCAGATCCAGATGACAGAGTAGGATGCTGAAGCGGATCGGCAGGAACATATATAAATGAAAGAACGAGGCAAAATATGATCACCAGATCTTTCGGAAAACTCAGTGACGGCAGGAGCGCCGGACTGTACATATTGCGTAACCGGAACGGGATGGAAGTGCACCTCACTGATTACGGTGCAGCGATCGTCAGCATCATCGTTCCCGACAGGAACGGGAAGAGACGCGATGTCGTGCTCGGATATGATGATGTGTCCGGATATGAGAAGGGCGGAGCATCGATCGGTGCGACTGTCGGAAGAGTGGCCAACCGCATCAGCAATGCGGCATTTGACCTGAACGGAAGGCACTATATCCTGACGGCCAACAACGGGCCGAACTGTCTGCACGGAGGCAGGGACTTCTATGTGCAGAGGCTGTGGCAGGCTGTTATCCCGTTCGGCAAAGTCAGCACGGGAGACATCGCGGCCACATACGCGACGGAAAGCATGAACGACTGGAGCCGCGAGCGCAGGGGAAGAGATGCCGGCCTAATTAATACGGTATGCCCGGGCGAAGACGACGCAGAGGCGCGCCACGCATCAGGTGACAGCATGAGCTTTACACTCGACAGCCCGGACGGAGACCAGGGGTTCCCGGGTGACATCCATATAGAGCTGACCTACACTCTGACAGATGACAACGAGCTGCATCTTGACTACAAGGCAGCATTCAATGAGAAGGGAAAATCGGCCCTGCTTGGACAGGCTGATAACAGCGCGGATGATGAAGACAAGGCTGCGCTTGAGACTCCGCTCAATCTGACCAACCACAGCTATTTCAATCTGAACGGTCACGACAGCGGCACAGTTCTCACCCAGGAAGTGTGGATCGATGCGGAATACTTCACAGAGGCTGACAGACGCAGCATCCCGACCGGGACTTTGCTCGAAGTGAAATGGACGCCGATGGATTTCAGGAAACCGAAGGAACTGGGGAAGGATATAAGCGCGGACTACGAGCAGCTTAAGTTCGGCGGCGGATATGACCACAACTTTGTGCTTGGAAGCGGCCAGGGCGAATACCGCGAGGTCGCATCGATGTATGCTGCAGACAGCGGCATCCTGATGACCGTTGCAACTGACCTGCCGGGCATCCAGCTGTACACAGCCAACGGGCTGGACAACGAGATGGGCAAGGATGACGCGGTATACGGAAAGAGGAGTGCAGCGTGCTTTGAGACACAGTTCTGGCCGGATACCATCAACAAGGAGAACTTCCCGGGCGGCATCCTGAGAGAAGGAGAAGAGTTCACGTCGAGAACGACATATGCGTTCAGCGTTGTGGAAGAATAATGTGTCATTGGGGACGGTCCTTTTTGACACATTCCCGCTGTAACCAAAGGATAAAGCGCAGGCATCCTGATCGATCCGGGTCGATCGCAGGGCCTGCGCTCTTTTAGTGGTTACACATTTATGACTTTGAGGAGGGTCATGGTGTGTGTTTAACTTGCTGCACTTTATGGCGAATCTGCTGTGAGCTGGTTATCAGCTTATTTCGCATACTTAGGCTGTGCGTATCCTCTGATGCATCCCCAGCCTACAGGGATGGTACGGGTCGCTACGATACCGATACCTCTGTTGCCTTCGATGCAGGTAATCGTCTTGCCTTCGACTTTGGCAACGATACCGATGTGTGATGCAGAGGCGTTGTTCGGCTGTCTGAATCTGCCCCAGCTGTAGACGATGATGTCGCCAGGCCTTGGGGTGATGGTTCCGTCTTCCTGCCAGATACCGAGCTTCTGGAAGATCTTGATGTGCCTTGGAACGCTGCACTCTCTGCCGATCAGGTCAACGCATCCTGTCTTGATTGCAGCTGCGCTGACGGTGGCATCGCACCATGCGTCAGAGTATCTCATCTTGTAGCCGGACGGCCAAGGGAGTACGGAATTGTAGATATCGATGATCCCGTGCTGCTTGCCGTTGATCCTGCTGTATCCCATCCATGCTGAGAAGGTGTCGATCATAGCCTGAGCTGTACCCGGCTTGGATACCTTTACAGGGAAGGTCGTAACTGCGCCGGTATGGGTCTTAATGCGGATCTCTGCTGTTCCGGCGGATACTCCGGTGACAAGACCGGTCGCATCTACTGTGGCGATCTTATTGTTGCTGCTCGACCATCTGATCTCTGCTGAGTAAGCCTTTTCGTCGATCTTGAGCTCTGGCTTTGCGCATGAGCCGACCATTACGATGGAAGCGTTAGCCGGATTGGTCACTGCCACGGACTCGAGGTTCTTCTTGGAACTCTTCGATGTTACAGCACCTACCCAGTCCAGAGGCTTGGAGATCATGATTTTGCCGCCGACTCTCTTATATGAAACGATGGTGTACTGATAGAAAGTATCCTTCTGATCAGCAGTTTCGTCGATGTACTTCGTCGGGCTGTCTCCCATGACAGTCGCGATCCTGCGCCATGTATCGCCGGTAAGATCCTTCTTCAGGACATAATAGCCTCTGACATTTGCTGAAGGAGCAGTCCAGGTCAGCTCGATGCTGTTTCTCTTGCCCTCAGCCTTGAGACCGGCCGGAACGACAGTGTAGCGCTTTTCATTGATCACCTTCCTGTCGATGTACAGGTTGTAGCCTGCAACCGTCTGCGAGCTGGAAGTCGTGTACTTAGGCTTCTCAGCTGTTGAAGCGGCTGCGGTGCTCTTCGCCGTGCCGGTTGAGCTGCTTGTGGTAACAGCATCTGCCGGTGCAGCCATAGGAGCGATCATTGCTGCCGTCAGCATCAGGCAGATCATCATCCTGATCAGGGTGAGTATGAATGTGTTGTTCGTGTAGGAAAGTGTTCTGTTCTTCATAGCTTCAAGTCCTTCTCTGTGATTTCTATGACTTCCCAGCCACGCCGGAAAGGCCGGCTGAGTAAAGTTTCTTTTACGGTAAAGTCTCCTTTACGTAAGCTCATCATAGCATCCGGAATTTCAGAAATTTCTGAACATCCTTTAAGAAAGGCCTTAGCTTAACGAATATTAAACAGCCTGCCGCGGGGGCAGGCTGAGTGATTTTCAGTGCAAAACTATATATTGTGTTGTTAGTTACTTACTCATACTATGCAGACGGTTCTCATAGTCATAAGCTCGGTGTGCCAAAAAGGACCGTCCCTTCTGACACATTATTTCACGTAGTTAGGCTGAGCGTATCCTCTGATGCATCCCCAGCCGACAGGGATCTCACGTGTAGCTACGATGCCGATACCTCTGTTGCCCTCGATGGCAGTGATCTTGCCGTTCTGGACACTGGCTACGATGCCTATGTGCGATGCGCTGGCGTTATTCGGCTGCTTGAACTTGCTCCAGCTGTACACGATGATGTCGCCAGGTCTCGGAGTGATCGTTCCGTCCTCCTGCCAGATGCCGAGTGACTGGAAGATCTTGATGTGTCTCGGCACACTGCACTCTCTTCCGATCCTCTCAACATTTCCGGTCTTGATAGCTGCGGCAGTGACAGTAGCGTCACACCACGCGTCAGAGTATCTCATTTTGTACCCCTTAGGCCAAGGCGTGATCGAGTTGTAGATATCGATGATGCCTTTCTGCTTGCCATTGATCCTGCTGTATCCGTTCCATGCATAGAAAGCGTCAATCATCGCCTGCGCAGTTCCGCCTTTGCTTACCTTGACAGTGAATGACTGGACAGCACCGGTATGGGTCTTGATGTAGATGTTAGCCGTACCTGCAGACACACCAGTGACGAGTCCGTTGTTATTGACCTTAGCGATATTGTCATTGCTGCTCCACCATCTGATATATTTCGAGTAAGGCTTCTTCGGGAAATTCAGATAAGTCTGGGCGCATGAACCGGTCATCAGAATCGATACGTTGGCAAGGTTGGAGACAGTCACCGAGTTGACATTCTTCTTCTTGCTGCGGGTCGTGATGGCTCCGGCCCAGCCGGCAGGAGTCGAGACCATGATCTTGTCATCGACCTTCTTGTAGGCTACAAGAGAGTAGCGATAGTACCTGTTTTTTGTTTTCGCGGACTTGTCTGTATATGAAGTTGCCTTTGGCCCGACTGCCGCGATAACTCTCCAGTTATTGCCCTGCCGGTCACGTCTCAGGATATAGTATCCTTTGAAACTGCCGGAAGCAGGAGTCCAGGACAACTTGATGCTCTTCCTCTGGCCGGTGACCTTAAGTTTGGTCGGAGCGGAAGGGAGGCGCTGCTCTTTAATGACGTTTCTGCCGAAGTAGATCCTGATTCCGCATATATCCTGGGTCTTGGCCGTTGTGTAATTAACGGACTGCGACGTGGA
>CACWYF010000021.1 GCA_902765035.1 uncultured Eubacteriales bacterium | reverse complement strand
GATCAGGACTTTGCCCTGCTTCTCATACTGCTTTGCCAGCCACAGCTCGGTGTTGTACTTTATTGCCCTTTTGCTCATCGCCTCCGCAGCTGCAGGGTACCTGTGCCTTATGAGACCGGATGCGAGTCTGTCCTTGTCCGGCGAGCGCTCGAAGTCCTTAGGTCTCGTCAGCAGCAGCACGACCTTGTCGCACCCGTCTCTGAAGCATTTCTCCAGAGGGATCGGATCGGACATCCCTCCGTCATAGTATCTGTGTCCGTTGACCGGGTACGGCTGATTCGCAGCAGGCACACAGCTCGACGCTTTGATCGGCGCCATTTCGTCCCTGCGGATATCCTCTTTGGTGAAATAGTGAGGCATGCCTGTTTCGGCATCAGTCGCAACGATCGTAAACTCCGCCGGGTTCGCCATCATTGCATCATAATCGAGCGGATATTCCCCATATGAATTGGACAGCTCACCGTAGACATACTCAAGATCCACAAAATTCCGGTCCCTGATGAAATTCTTCAGGCCCATGCTCTCATCACGCAGATTATATTCCGTGTAAAACTTCAGGTTCCTTCCGCGCTGTCCCGCAAGATATGACGACAGATTGGCACTGCCCGCGGATATTCCCATGCAGTAATCAAAATGTATATCGTTATCGTGACACCAGTCGTAAACGCCTGCAGTGTATGATCCTCTGAGTCCGCCGCCAACATCAATTATGCCAATTTTCATCATCTAAACTCCTTTTTCTTCTATCTTAATTACCTGCTTCTCTTCTCTGTTCCATCAGCCTGTGCGCAAGCTCCTCTGCTCCGGTGAATCCTTCTGAGGTGAGATTCTCCGTTGCCTCTTTCAGTGCAGGTTCGAATCTGCCCGACAGGTCATCGAATCTCTTCATGAATATCTTCCTGTTGAGCCCGATCTCGTCACAGGCCTTCTCAAAGTGCTCTCTGCCGATGCGGCTCCACTCAAGTTCCCCTCCGATGGAGAAGGCCATCTCCTTTGAATGCGTATCGTACACTACTGTACTCAGGATGTCATACGCCGGAGCCAGCCTCACCGCGTTCAGGTGGCGGTCATATACAAGGGCAAAATTCTTGATGTGCCCGTCTGTATTACCCGACAGCCAGTGGAATACGATGATGTCCCACAGTTTCGTCTGGTCTTCGATCGGGTACGCGGACCGGCGCTTAAGAAGGTCGAACATCTGCTTCATGTATCCTCCGCCCTGCTTCTCGTACTTATCGGAAGCAGGAATGCCCATCGCCTGGCCAAAGTCCTCCTGATGGAGTCTCAGCGGGCACGGCAGCCCGGAGATCACCCTTTCCGAGCCTTCCATCGTCCTGTCATAACGTTCCGTTGCAAACAGCACGTTCCCGTCTCCATGAGCTCCGGTCATTATGATCCTGCTCTCCGCGATGCTGATCCCCATCAGAGATGCAGTCTGAAGTGCGAGCTGCTCATTTTCGACCACATGATCATATCTTATATGGCTCTGTTTGAGGATGTGCGTGCTCGGAGCGCTGCCTACAGGAAGATACCATTTACCGTCATCAGCAAGGTACGCTCCGATTTTGCCCGAAGCCCCTGTAAGCGAGAGATGAGCTTCAACCACAAGATCGGCTGAAGTAGTCGCACCTTCTGACGCAAGCCTGAACATCATGTCCGGATCCAGTTCCCTGTACTCAGGCTCATCTGCCGTATAGTGCTCTCCTCTGAGCTGTATGGCACCGAGACATTCCGCGCCAAGCATCTCAAGTATCGACAGGTAGTCGTTTGCATCGGTCCTGTTGTTCTCAGCCACCGTCCTCCTCAGGAATCCTTCAGGCAGCAGCCCCTCGAAAAAGCTTCTTGTCTTCTCCGGCCCGTACGGCCTGTCCGTCAGTGGCAGGCTTATTGAAATAGGCCTTGCAGTATCCTGCGCCAGATAGTCATCAGAGTATCTGAAGGTCGCCGAGTATTCTGAGTCTCCCTCAATGATCCCGACGTCCCTCATCCTTCCTTCTATTTCTACAGAAACATAAAGTCTTCTCATTGTTTATCACTTTTCTTCCGCTTCATAGAATAAGACGCATAACTGTCTGTTACTCGCCCCTCCTGCTCATCTTGATATCCATCCCGAGCAGACTGATGACCTCCATCATCTTGCCGACCTGGATCGTCTCCTTGCCGTTCTCAAGTTCAGAGAGAAAGCTCGCGCTGACGCCTGCATAGTCTGCAAGGAAAGCCTGTGTATATCCGAGTTCCTTGCGCCTGGCTCTTATCGCTCTGCCGAGCTCTTTCATGTCGTGTACTGTATGCATACCAACCTCCGGGCAATGTATCAGTTCATCATTTTCACTTATTACACCCAACGGGCAAGCTGAATATATCCGTTCGACTATATTCGCCAATTGATGCAACAAAAATAGCCGTTCGACTATTTTTAATCTGTCATAATTATAATTTCGTCGAACGGCTATGTCAATTCAGATGTTTATGCCCGTACTGATGATGCACACTTATACGTTACGGTTCGCAGTATCCGCACGGAACATATCCCTGATCAGTCAGTTCCTTACGTGTAGCAGTGACTTCCATGCGGTTCTTCTTATATATGCTCTGTGCGCCTTCGCATGTAGGATAGTGGAAAACACCTGATCTCTTATTCACGACATACAGCCTCGGCTCCTGCTGAGCCTGCTCCTCAGTAGTGACTACTCCATTGACGTAATTGATCTCAGCGCCCGGTGTCACATTGAAGCAGTATACATTGAAGGACATTCCCTTGCCCTGATCCTCGCAGGACCATACGGTCATCTGCACTCCTCTCGGTATCAGCTCATTTCCGCTGAACAGAGGCCTGGACATGTACAGGACATGGTTGCCTGTGTTCCAGATATAGTGCTCCACCTCTTCCTCGAGAGGTCTCATTCCGTCATGGTTGAGATAGTGAGTTCCCGTCACAAGGTTCCTCTCATTGGCGTTTTCATCGCTGAGAGCCCATGCTATCAGGTGGCAGCGCTCCCAGTTCTGGGCCTTGGCCCAGCCGCTCGGATGGATCCTGGAAATATCTCCTCTTTCCGTTCCTTCTGCAGGCATAGTCTCCTCACCGAGACATCCGTATGCGACGGTGCACCGGCCGAGTCCGTCGAGCTCGCCGTAATACTCATAAGGAGTGAGTTTGCCGCTATCGATCTTACCCGCCTTGCTTCCTTCCGTCTTCCATGTACTGCCGTCATTCACAAGCCCTGCGCGGCCGTACACATCGTCCGGGAAAACAGGAACGTTCCCGTTCACGGTCACGTAATGCTCTCCATTGTATTCAGGCAAAGCAGAAGAGTCGAGTTCCGCGACATTTTCTGAACCGTCTGTACTCGTTGCTGTTCCATCTGTTTCAGCTGTACTGCCAGATCCAGCTCCGTCTGACGCCTGCTCTTCTCCCTCACCGGAGTTCTCTTCCGCTGTGTCACTGTGCTTCATGAAGTACCGGTCCCGGAAATCTTTGACCGTATGGTTGTCCGTCGACATGAACCAGAAGAAGCCCAGCAATAGTACAAGCAAAACAGCAAGAGCCAGCCTGCGCTGGCTCCTGTTTTTGCTGCTGTTATTCTGATTTCCGCTGTTCCGGTTGTTTTTACCCATACAGTTCAGATTTCAGGTCAGATCTCACAGTCAGGCGGTTATTAGTTGGTCTTGCGTGCCTGAGCCTCGAGAACTTCGTCTGCAGACATTCCTGCGTTAGCAGCGATGCCGAGCATCTTGTCCTTGAGCTCCTGCTCGATCTTGGCGAGTTCCTTTTCAGCGTTAGCTCTTGCAACCTTGCCGTCTGCCTGGATCTGGATGATCTCGTCGAGAGCTCCGATGAGCTGCTGGTTGGTGTGCTGGAGTGTCTCGATGTCTACGATACCTCTCTCGCTTGCCTTTGCTGTCTCAACTGTGCTCTGGTGGAGTGCCTCTGCATTCTTTCTGAGCATCTCATTGGTAGCCTCTGTTACAGCGTTCTGAGCCTCGATAGCCTTCTGTGTATGATAGTTGTTCAGAGCCAGTACCATCTGAGTCTTCCACATCGGGATGACATTGATGATTGTCGAGTGGATCTTCTCGGACATGATAGTGTCTGAGTTCTGTACCATTCTGATCTCAGGTGCGGACTGCAGGCATACAGTTCTTGAAAGCTCAAGGTCATAGAGCTTCTTCTCGAATCTTGTGATCATGTCTGCATAATCCTGTGCAGCCTGTGCGTCCTCAGGGGAGTTGGTCTCCTTGGCCTTAGCCTGAAGTTCAGGCAGAGTCACCTCTCTTGCCTTCTCAAGAGCCAGCTTGCCTGCCTCGATGTACATCGATACTTCCTTGAAGTACAGCTTGTTCTTGTCATAGAGCTTGTCAAGCTGAACGATGTCCTTAAGAAGCTGCTCTTCGTGTCCCTCAAGAAGCTTTACGAGTCTGTCGATGTTAGCCTCTGTTGTGCTGTACTGAGCTTTCATTCTCTCGAAGTTCTTCTCAGCGCTTCCGAACAGCTTGGAGAGGAATCCCTTCTTCTCTTCTTCAGTGCTGCTCTTGAGCTCAACGATGAGGGATGTGAGTACCTGACCGGTCTCTCCCATGTCCTTGCCTCTTACGCTTGCGAGAGCTCCGTCAGCAAAATCCGATACCTTGCGCTGTGCACTTGCTCCGTAGCTGAGAACAGCGTTGCTGTCTGTGATGTCGATCTTCTCAGCGACTGACTTGATCTGTCTCTGCTCATCAGGAGTGAACTTTGCAAGAGAGTTCTCCTCTGCAGCAGGCTTTGCCTCAGCTTCAAGATCGATGATAGGCATCTCAGCGATAGCTGCAGCTGCTTCCTGTACTTCAGTAATCTGATCTGCAACCTCTTCTGTTAACGAAGTTGTCTCTTCCTTGACCATTTCAGGTGTCATTTCGAAATCTGCCATCTTTTGTCCTCCCTGCCCGGGCCCCCGAGCCTTTTGATGCACCCGTTTCCCCGGGCTGTATGTTATTAGATATGTGCAAGGCTCTCCGCCTTAATTAACTGTTCTAGAGATCGAAGTCCGAATCGAGCAGTCCCTTGCTTGCCAGCGTTGTCTGCAGCATCTTGATATCTGTAGAGATATCCATGATGTCATCCTCATGCAGCTTCTCGAGCAGATTCTCGGAAGCCTCTGCTACGGAATCGATGAGGCTGATAAGCTGCTTCTTGATCTCCTCTGCCTGCTCAGCGAGATAATTCGGATTGGCGTTCATCTCGAGCGGGCTCTCATTGATGTTCTCTTCCTGGCTTTCTCTGCCGAGATTAGCGATCTTCTCATTGTACTCATCAGTCAGGCGTACGACTTCAGGATAGTACTTCTCTCTGAACTCCTTGACCTGGTCTGTGAGATCCGGTCTCTCTTCGATACGCTTGTCGATCTTCTTTGTGATCGTTCTCAGAGTTCTCAGCTTGTCCTTGATCTCGGAATCATCAGTCATCGTGATCAGGTCATCGATGGATTCAGGAACGACGCCCTTGTCTCTTGCTGCCTTACGTTTTGCCGTTCTGTTGGCAGCTGCTGTCTTCTCGACCGACTCAAGAGGCTCTCCGTTCTTGGTCATTACGAGAAGCCTGTTGTTAAAGTCGATATATGCGTTCGGGAAGAATCCGGCTACTATCATCTGCTGCAGATCATCTGCCACTTTTTCCACAGGTCTTCCGACAAGCTGTGCAAGCTCGTCAAGGGAAGTGTTTCCCTTGTAATTGATTCTTGACTCATATGCGCGTATGCGTCTTGCCCTTGTGTTGCTTAATATCTTGAGGCCTGCCCCAAGTGCCGCCAGAGCAGCCGCAATTATTGTGTACTGTGCGATCGAAGCCGGATCTCCGGATGAGCCGAGAGCTGCCATTGCAAATAATGCCGCACCGACTATAGACCATACCGCGCCTGTGGACTTTCCGAGTCTCATCTTGTTGAGCTTCTTGTCATTCTTGCGCCTGGTATATGTCCTGCCGAGGCTTTCCTGACTCTGGGCCCTCTGCGCCTGTCTCTGCCTCTGGGCATTGGTCTGTCTTGTCGTAGTGGTCCTTGTGTTGACCTGACCGTTGCTCCGTGTCGTGGTAGTTGTCGTTGTAGTCTTGGTGCCGCTCGGTGTCCTGGTCGTTGTTGTCTTGGTCACTGTTGTCTCAGGCATCCCGCCGGTACCGAAGAGTTCTCCGAGCACTCCGCCGCTGCCGTCAGTCCCCGTCACCATTTCTCCGAGGTCTCTGAGATCCTGCATGGCGGATCCGATCGGATCGTCGCTTACCGGCCTTGCGTAGGACGGTTCGGATATTTCATAGTCGACCGACTCAGAGAACATCACGAATGAGATGCTCCTTACATCTGCCGGTATCGCTATCTTCGATCTGAAGTTCTTGGTCTCTCCAGCTGCCCATGCGCCGGCTCTTATAGTCGCGGTTCCGATCTCCTGTCCCGTTGCCTTGTTGAGAATCTTGACCTTGAATGAAAAGTCACCAAAACTGAAGCCCGAGTTGTTTGTTACAGAGAATTTGTAACTTACTCTTCCGTCCTCAAGCCTCTGAGTCTTAGTTGTTCTCTTGGCTGAATCCTTGAAGTCCGTTTCGAACCAGTCCAGTACCTGAGCACGTTCTGTATCATACATTGCTGCATTTGCCATAGTGTCTATGCCCCTTTCCATAGAAGCTTTCAGCATGTGCGTCCGCGCGGATGCTATACCAAGTTCATTATACCATAACTCATATATCCACTTGGTAATTAATTTTCTATTAGTCAGCTGCCGGAACTGAAAAAGAGGCGCCCTGCAGGAGCGCCTCTGTGTCTCTGTCATGTTCCGCGTCGTTATTCTTCTGCTTCCGGTTCATCGAAGCTCATCGCGTAGTCGAGTATTACCTCGCTGCCGTCTTCCGTAACGCCCACAATGTAGTGCCCATCCTCTTGCTCTATATTCTGGATCTCGACGAAGTTATCCCTGTTGGCTACATTATCGATAACGGCAAAAATATGATCTTCGACAAGCGCTCTTCCGTTAACAACGGAAATCGTCCCGTCCTTCATGAGTGCAACGATAGTCCTGTATCCGCCGTTTCCGTAATCAGCTACGGCTACATCCTCGACTTTGCCGCTCTCCTCGAAAGGATATACAGCCTGCGCATCATCCTTGATCTCGTTCTTCTTAAGGTCGTCAACAGGTACTATCGCAACAGAACCGTCATCATACAGAGTGATCGAATCGATCTGAAGAGGTTCCCTCGGTCCGAGGTCCTCGTCAACACCTTCAATGGTCTTGACCACCTCAGGAAGCTCCTCTGCAGGTTCTTCTTCAGCTGCCTCTTCAGTCTGAGTATCCGCTGAGGTATCTGCTGCTTCTTCCGCATCCTTCTTACCGCATGAGCCCATGCACACCATAAGAACCAGCGCCAGCATCAGTGCCAGTATCATTTTGATATTAATCTTCATTCTCATCCCTCCGGAATATATAGATATCAGCATATGCCTGCAGCCCCCCTCGGCACATACTGCTTTATTCGTTTCACTTGTCGAATTGTAACACATGCTTACCGTCATTGATATGGTCAAAGGTCAAGAATATTGTGAATATTTTTTCACAATAATTATCTGTGTTAACAGCGCTAAAAAAGATGACAATGAGAACCGTCCCCATTGTCATCTTTAAAATCATTTCAGTGCGTAAGCCGTTAGCCTCCGAGGTATGCTTTCTTGACCTCTTCGGACTGTGCGAGTTCTGCTCCCGTTCCGGAGAGTGTGATCCTTCCGGTCTCGATTACGTATGCTCTGTGAGCTACGGAAAGTGCCATCTGAGCGTTCTGCTCTACAAGGAGGATCGTGGTTCCTGCCTTGTTGAGGTTCTGGATGATCTCGAAGATCTGGTCTACGAGGATCGGAGCCAGTCCCATTGACGGCTCGTCGAGCATCAGCAGTCTTGGATCGGACATCAGAGCTCTTCCCATTGCCAGCATCTGCTGCTCGCCGCCGGAGAGGGTTCCTGCGATCTGCTTTGTTCTCTCCTTGAGCCTCGGGAACTGCTCATATACATACTCGAGGTTATGAGCTATCCTGTCAGGCTTTGATACGAATGCTCCCATCTGAAGATTCTCTTCCACTGTCATGCCCTGGAAGATACGTCTTCCTTCAGGTACATGGGATATTCCCTTCTCTACGATCTTGTGAGCAGGCGTTCTTGCAATGGAGCTGCCGAGGAATTCAATGTCGCCCGTCTTGCTTCTCATAAGTCCGGAAACAGTGTGAAGGGTGGTCGACTTACCTGCGCCGTTGGCACCGATAAGAGTTACGATCTCGCCCTTGTTGACGTCGAAGGAGATGCCCTTGATGGCATGGATCGCGCCATAGTATACGTTAATGTTCTTAACGGTCAGTACAGATCCCATTATTTCTCCTCCTTTTTGCCGTGTCCCTCATCAGGCTTCGGAGTGACCTTGGAAGCAACAGTACCGATCTTGTATGCTGCCTCGATGTCCTTCTTCTCCTCTTCCTCTTCTTCGTTCATCTTGCCTCTGCTCTTGCCGAGGTAAGCTTCGATTACCTTAGGGTTGCTCTGGATCTCTGCAGGTCCTCCCTTGGCGATAGTTCTGCCGTAGTTGAGAACTGCGATGCCCTCGCAGATATTCATTACAAGGCTCATATCGTGCTCGATCAGAAGAATAGCTATCTCAAATCTGTCCCTGATCTCTCTGATGGTATCCATCAGTTCAGCTGTCTCCGAAGGATTCATGCCGGCAGCCGGCTCGTCAAGAAGAAGCAGTCTCGGCTTGGTAGCCAGAGCTCTCATGATCTCGAGTCTTCTCTGAGCACCGTACGGAAGTGATCCCGCTCTGTAGTCTGCAGTCTTGGTCATGCCGAAGATCTTGAGGTATTTCATCGCTTCCTTATGGATGCGCTCCTCCTCTCTGCGGTACTTAGGTGTATGCAGCATTCCGTCAATCAGGCCGTAGTCTGTCGTGTGATGCAAAGCGGTCTTGATGTTCTCCTCTACTGTCAGTTTGTCGAAGAGACGTATGTTCTGGAACGTACGCGCCATTCCGGCCCTGTTGATGTCAACAGTGCTCATGCCCTTGGTGCTCTTGCCGTTGAAGATGATGTCTCCTCTGGTAGGTTCATACACCTTGGTCAGCATGTTGAAAATAGTGGTCTTGCCGGCACCGTTAGGTCCGATAAGTCCTGCGATCTCTCTGCGGCCGATAGCGATACTGAAATCGTCTACAGCAGTAAGTCCGCCGAAATCGATTCCAAGGCCCTTTACCTCAAGGATCGGTGATCTGTCCTTGTCTCTTTCCTGCAGGATAGTCTCAGTGACAGATTCCTGGTCATGCTCCTTGGCATCTACGAATACGGCACGTCCGCCGACGTTGTCGTTGTAGTAGATGTCCTGTCTGTTTTCATAACCGTGACCGGTATCGGTGGTCTCAACGTATTTCTTATCGTCTGCCATTTACGCTGCCTCCTTTCCGGTCTTTTCCTTGCCTTTGTCTTTCTTCTTAGGTTTGATTTTCTCAACAAAAGCAGTGATTCTTGCTCTGAAAGCCGGATTGTATGTTCCGATCATTACCAGAATCAGCACGATAGCGTAAGTCAGCATTCTGTAATCAGCGAACTGTCTGAGTGCTTCAGGCAGTACTGTCAGAAGTGCGGCCGCGATCATTCCGCCCCAGATATTACCGATACCTCCGAGTACTACGAATACCAGAATAAGTACCGATGTGTTGAAGTTGAACTTGACCGGTGCCAGCGTGCTGTAGTTCTGTCCGAACATGCAGCCTGCCATTCCTGCGAGAGATGCACTTACAACGAACGCCATGAGTTTGTACTTCTTGACATCGAGCCCTATGGACTCGCCTGCGATACGGTTGTCCCTGATAGCCATAATGGCACGGCCCTGCTTGGAGTTCTTGAGATTCAGAACAACAAACAGAGTGAAAGCCGTGAGGATGGCTGCTCCGGTAAATGTCGCCAGCTTGGTTACACCGGTAGCTCCGATAGCACCTGTTATGATTCTCTGACTGTTTTCAATGCCGTCGATAGTGTGATTGAACGCGAAGAGCAGATGCCCCTTTTCATCCAGTCCGAAAAAGAGAACGTTCATGAAATTCCTTACTATCTCGCCGAATGCAAGAGTAACGATTGCAAGATAGTCGCCTCTGAGTCCGAGAATAGGAATTCCGATTATAAATCCGGCTATCGCTGCAGCAAATGCAGCTACCAGAAGAGCTATCATCAGTCTCGCAGGACCAAACTCTATGCTCTGTTCCAGCACTCTTGTCACTACAACACCGGTAAATGCACCTACAGCCATGAAGCCTGCATGTCCCAGAGAAAGCTCACCCGATATACCTACTACGAGATTGAGGGATATAGCCAGTGAAACGTACACACAGATCGGAACAAACTGTCCCTGCAGATTGTGACCGATAAAGCCTACAGCTGCACCCAGCTGCAGCAGGATATATCCGACCACAAGGACTCCGTATGAGATCAGTGCCTCTTTTCTGTATTCACTTCCCTTAACAGCGTTTTTAAGTCCTCTGCTGCTGATCGACTTTAATAATCTGTCTGCCATGGCTTCACCTACACTTTCTCACTGACCTTCTTCCCAAGAAGTCCTGTAGGCTTGACGAGAAGAACAATGATAAGACAGGCAAAAACGATGGCATCTGAGAGCTCAGTTGAAATATATGCTCTTGAGAATATTTCGATAATCCCGAGAATCAGTCCACCGATCATTGCGCCAGGAATCGAGCCGATACCGCCGAATACTGCTGCCGTAAATGCCTTGATACCGGGCAT
>CACWYF010000020.1 GCA_902765035.1 uncultured Eubacteriales bacterium | reverse complement strand
ATCAGGCACAGGATGGATATAAGTAATATTGCTGATCTCTTTCTCATTTCCCTACTCCTTTTTCTGCTATCTGCTTCATTATAGCATCTACGGGATCCGTAGAGTATGCACGCAATGTATTCGTATTATCTGCGCAAAATCTGCGCATCATGAAAAAGGAGTTTTTGAAAAAACTATACATTTCAATGAAAATTCTTCGATAAATGTATAGTAATTTTGCTTTCATATGTTTCAACTGATTTATTCCTGAACACCCGCCCGGTTTTGTGCTTGAAACAAATACACATGTCTGAGAATCTGCACATTAATTAACCTCGAAGAATCTATTTCGCATTTCCCCTATCAGGATTAGAATTACCGCGTTTTGCCACTATACATTTTTCGCTTATTTTTGTTCAAAATGTATTGAGATTCAAAAAACTCCTCATGTACATCATATGATCATGAGTTTGAAAAGGACTTTTTAGAAGCAATGTACATTTTAAAAAAAATTTTTGCAAAAATGAACACAGATATCCACTCACTCTTATTGAGTACGCCAATTCTCTAAAAAAAAGCTCATCTACTCTCGCGTTGTCCGTAATTCGCAGACACGTGTAGAAGAACATAAGACAAAGAGTCATAAAGAACTATTTCCAGGAGCAAATCCACATTTCACAAATGAGAGTGTGTACATTTTTTTGAGTTTTTTATTTGAAATGTACACAAAATCAAAAAAGTGCTCCTCGTTATTCAATCGCTGCAATGATGTCTGAGTCATCACTACTATCTATGCCGCCCTGCCTTCTTGAAAACTTAAGTGTTATACCGCCAGCACCACTTATTTTAAAGTTAGTTTAAGGTGATATTGGGATAATTCAGTTGCAATATACAAGGCAATTGAAAGGAGGCACTGTACTATGGCGAACAAGAAGAACACTAAGAAGAATTCAAAGAAGAAAAATGCTCCTGTGGTCAAGGAGATCGAGGAGCAAAAGATACAGAATCAGGCAGCTGAGCCTGAAGTTGTTGAGACAGAGGCGATCGAAGTGATCGAAGAGAAGGCTGCTGAAGTAGTTGAGGACAAGGCTGCTGAGGTGATCGAAGAGAAAGCTGCCGAGGCAGCCGAGGTTACTAAGGATACTGTAGTCCTGGAGCCGGCTGAGATCATCGAAGATGCAGCTGAGGTCACTGAGGATGTAGAACCTGTGGAAGAAGCTGCACCGGGAGAAGTATCCGATGAAGCTACAAAGGACGCAGAGCCTGTAGCATCGGAGCCTAAGGAAGTTACCGACTTCACTCTTGTCATGGATCCGGTTGATGCCGGTCAGAGACATGTATCACCAGAGGAAGAAAAGCTTGCGGCTGAGTATGCTGCTGCAAGAGCTGAAGGTCCGGCTGCTTCCACCGCTATCACACCGATAGTTCCTGTTACCGGATACGGCGACGATTCGAAGACCGTGGAATTTGAAGCGCCTAAAGCCGCTAAGGAGCCTAAGGAGAGCAAGCTGAAAGGCTTTTTCGACAAGCCGGTCAGCAGGAAGTTCCTCGCAGGCGCACTTGGCCTGGCGCTTGTACTCAACGGCCTGATCGCAGCAGGCATCATGGCGCTTTTCGCAAATGACCTTGAGGATGATATATCCGCAGTGAAGAAGTCCGTGAAAGAGCTTGAGGAGAACTCCGGCAACATGGGCGGCGGCCCGGGCATGGGCATGACTCCGCCGGACTGGAACAGTGACAATGGCAACGGAAATGGTTTCTACGGCCGCGATGACAGCGATTCCGGTGATTACTGGGATGACGACTGGGATGATGACTGGGGCAGCTCGGCTCCGGGAAATCAGCAGAACGGCGACCAGAACAGCCAGTCGAACAACGGACAGCAGAGTCAGCAGAATTCCTCCAATGTATCTATCGGCATAGTCATCAGAGACAATAACGGCGTATACATCTCGCAGGTCACCGGCAGCAATGCCAAGAAGGCCGGTTTCCAGGAAGGTGACAAAATCGTCGAGTTCGACGGGGATGACATCGACAACAGCAATGAGCTAATCGAGGAAGTTCAGGAGCACAAAGCCGGCGACAAAGTTACAGTAGTCATTGAGCGTAATGGCAAGCAGCAGAAGATCACAACAACTTTAGAGTAGGTCCATGAGATATGCATCAGATTAGATAAAAACGCCCGCTGCAAGTTCACTGAAAATGAACTGCAGCGGGTGTTTTTTAGTGTTATGCATTTTGTGCTGAGGTGAAGCTGCCTATAGTTGCAGTGAAAATGCGGTAGAAGTCGTCCGGGTACACCATGACGAGCTCTCCGTGCTCGTATCCGGGAATCTCTACGAAAGTGACATTGCTGAGGTAGCCTTTCAGGAAATCCATGTCCTCCTTGCGGGCTTTGGCCTCCTTCTCGGCGTACCAGTAGGTGATCTCTGTATCCAGAGCGGGTGCGTGATGCGGCAGTTCATAATTGTTGGCGGACCAGAAGTCGTTGTAGATCGAGCGGGCTTTGTAGGTCTTCCGGTAAAAATCCATGAGGGCATCGTACTCGGCCGCCGGGTCGTGGCCCGCGGGTGTGTACTTTTCGGGCGGCGCGACCTTCTCGAGGAGTTTTCTGCTCCTTGTCATCGGCCAGGCCAGAGCAAAATCTTTCAGGGATATCAGGCGGCAGATCCACGCGGGATACGGGTAAGGTGTGATGCCGCCGTCTATTACGGCTTTGTCCACTTTGATGCCTGAGGTCGTCAGGAATCTCAGCAGTATGGCGCCGCCCATCGACAGACCATAAGCTGCATCGAGGTGAGTCACCCCTCTCCTGCCGAGAGTGAAGTCTATGTCTGCTGCCGTTCTTTCTACTGAAGTAAAACTCCTGACGGATGCACCTGTCGAAGTGCTGCTTGCTGCGGATCCGCCAGCCAGCGAACTGCCTGCATAAGAGCCGCCTGCTGAGTGCCCGTCTGCGACGGCTGCATATACGTGATAGTCGCGGGCGAGCAGCTCGATCGCCGGCATGAATGCCCAGTCCGGTTCGAGTGCAGCTGTCGCTATGAGCAGCATGCTCTTCTCGTTTTCAGTTCCGAATTCATTTATTTTCATATTCTTTTCCTTGTTTGATTTATCATCTTCTCATTTATCGTCTTTTCCATGGCATCGGTTATGAGTGCCGTGAAAGCGATTCCCTTATTTAGTTAAGGCTGCTTAACCAATCAGATTCTAACACCCTTTTCTGTGCGGGAAAAGTAGCTGAGCGAAAATAATTAGTTATAACTAACTTTTTTCGCAATTCCTATTGACTTTCCCCTTTCGGTGAATTATCTTAAGTCTTGGTTAGAGGTAACTAACCAATAATATCAGCAAAGAAATTAAAGTGAAAAGCTCCCCATCTTCTGCAGATTGCGGGAGCGTAAATCGGAGAAAACACATGCTTGAGAACTATCTTATAGACTGCTGCGCGCCGACTCTGGCTTCGCTCAAATCCGGCAGCCTATTCAACTGCAAGTGCCCTGAGGGTGCATGCATCGAAGACATCGTTGACAGGTGGAATGCGGGTTTCAGCGAACTCGGGATCACAATGTGCATTCTGCGCAGGACTGAGACGACGGCTCTCATCTATGTGTACCGCAGCACATCCCTGGCACGCACCCTGAAGGACCCGGAAGTTCAGGCTTTCCTCGGCGCGTACGGCTATGAGAGCTGCAGCTGCTGCGACGGATGCAGCACGGCCGAGTGCTCTATAACAAGCTGCCTCGAACACCTCAGGAGCCGGATCGCTATGTCGAATACAAGAGAAAGTGCAGGCGCAGGATCTGAGGCGGATGGCGACAGAGCATGCTGTAAAAGCGAGCCAAACTGCGGGATGAAGTTCCCGCACGAGATCGGCGTCTTCCTCGGATACCCTCTTCAGGACGTCAAGGGTTTTATCGAGAACAACGGCCGCAACTCCAAGTACACGGGGCTGTGGAAGGTGTACGGGGACAAAGCCGCTTCGATCAGGATGTTTGAGAAGTACAGGAAGTGTTTCAGCGTTTACAGTGACCTGTGGAGAAGCGGAAGACGCGATATCTTCCAGCTCACAGTTGCAGGTTAGCAGGTGCACAGGTGCGGCCGGCGTTTTGCCCGACTGCTGTGCATCTTACGAATAAGGCATCACCCGGGGTGCCGCAATGACGGGCGGCCCGGTTTTGCAGCCAAATATACATGTATAAGAAAGGAAAAATGAAATGAATAAAGTAGCAGTAGTATACTGGTCAGCTACAGGTAACACTGAGGCTATGGCTGACGCTGTTGTTGAAGGTGCTAAGAAGGCAGGAGCTGAGGTAAGCAAGCTCACTTCGGCTGAGTTCGGTCCGGCTGATGTTGCAGGATTCGACGGAATCGCTTTCGGATGCCCGGCAATGGGTGCTGAGGTCCTTGAAGAGGACGAGTTCCAGCCAATGTGGGACGATGTCAAGGGCAAGCTCGGCGGCAAGAAGGTTGGTCTCTTCGGCTCTTACGGCTGGGGCGGCGGTGAATGGATGAACAGCTGGGCTGACGATGCCAGAATGTCAGGCGTTGCGCTCGCAGCTGATCCGGTAATGGCTAACGAGGCCCCTGATGATGAGGCTGTTGCAGCCTGCGAAGCGCTCGGAGCAGCACTTGCATAGTTTATAGTTAATAAGGCGCATAAGAAAAAGATGACAATGGGGACGGCCCTCGTTGTCATCTTCTTTTGTCATCAGAATTCCTGTATGTGATTCCTGGCGTACTGCATGAGTCTCAGGTCAAGTGGCTCCTTTTCGTAGAGCTTCTCGAACTGCTTCAGGAAGTCGTCGAACGGATACATTTTCTTCCGCTCTTCATAATCCCATGAGTTGTCTATGGCAAGGGCGCTGAGGTCGTTAAGGTCGATGCCGTTTGTGGATGTGAATTTCTTCAGCAGCTCGGCATGTCTTGAAGCGTGGATCTCTTTCAGCGCATCGAGGATGTACGGCGCGGCTGATCTGCCAGGTCCTACCAGGAACCTGCACAGCCCATCCGTGCTGACCTCCGCCTCATACAGGGAGACGATATAGAAAATGCGTTTTGCCCCCTTGAAGAGTTCGAGGCACTGCGGCACTTCACGGCGCCCCGCTTCCTTCATCATCCGCGCCGAGACCGCGTCCCGCAGCTCGATATTCCCGAGACGCATCAGCTCGTCAGAACTCATTGCTATGTATTTCTTGTCCTTATTCAGACCTGAGAACAGTTTTCCGATTCCCATTTTGCTCACTCCATTTCGATTCGTTCACCATCAATATGTTAGACAGTTCTAACCATATTGTCAAATGCGCCTGCACGGGAGCCCTTGTTGATGCGTTCCAGCGTCCAGTCGTCGCCGCTCTCGATACCGAGCGATATCCCCCTGAGGCCGAGCTCCTTTAATTTGCATTTCAAAAGGCAGCCCCAGCTGCCTTTTCTGATGCGAATCATTTAGTTAGTATGACAAAGAGAACCGTCCCCGTTGTCACATTATTTGGTCAGCGACTTGACCACGTCCTTGTAGCCGCCTACATCGGCTCCGACGAACGGGTCGTGAAGGAAGTGCCCGTTACTGTCGACGAACAGGGTCGTCGGATACATTCTGACTTTGTTCATGAATTCTGCGAGTTCGCCGGCTGCGATCACGTTCGTGAACTTCACGCCCGAGTCGGCGACTATCTTCTGAGCCGCCGCGTATTCAGCGCCTGAAGTCTCGAAGACATCTCCGACGAGGCCGATGATCTGGACGTTATCCGGCAGCTCCGCATCCCACTCTGCCAGAGCCGGCATTTCATCTATGCACGGATCGCAGAAAGTCCCCCAGATATTGACCACAGTTATATCCGCGTTGGCGAAAATCGAGCTGTCCACCTCATTGCCCTCAAGGTCATACGAAGTGAAAGCCGGGATCGAGTCGGTCCCGTCCGACGTGACGAATCCGCATGCGCACAGCGCCGCAGTCATTATTATCAATGTCAGAATCAGTGCAAAATGTTTTTTCATAATGCGCCCTCCTGATGAATTCTTTTAACCCCTAGTCATCTTCCTCAAAGAAGTAGTAATCGATATCTCTACGCTTCACGTTCTTGTAGCAGATGCTGATGTAGTGCTGCAGGATGTCGCGCGCCTTCTTTTCGGTCGGGATCAGGCTGATGTCTTTCTCGTTTTTAGGCAGGTCAAGTGAGAAGTACAGGACGCCCTTCTCTCCTGTGACTATTTTCTTGCCCCCGAACTCGAGCTCGTTGATGATGTCAGCGAGCATTTTCTCAGGGCCGTCCGTCAGCATCCTGACTGTGAGATACCTGTCCCAGTCCAGCTCCGGCGACTCCTTGCGCCATTCGCGGATGAACCTTTTGGCCCGCGTCTCTGAGAAAATATCGAAGAGCCTTCCTGCCGCGTTGTTCCTGAGCTCAAAATCGCCCAGTACTGCGCCAAATCCGTACGCAAATACTTCGCTCATGTGTCTCTCCTAGATGAGGTGGAATTCGCTTATGAACGGCAGCGGATCCATTCTCCATGTTGCAGCGCGGACGATGCCCATGATGTCGAGTACCCATACAGCGATTTCAAGGACGCCTCCTGCGATGGTCCCTATCAGCGGGATTATAGCGATCACGCCTGCAGCGATGCCGGCAATGTTGAGTACCAGCGCCTGGTTGAGGTGCATTCTTGTAAAATCGTCATTTTTGTCGCCTATGACCAGAGCAATGAAGAACCCGATCCATGTGATGTAAGCGATAACTGCTGCCAGATTTGATTTCTGATTCATTTTATTCTCCCTTACTTCTTGAGCGGCATGAGCTCGTAAGGCTGCACCTTGGCAAACTCGTCGAGTGAGAGCTCTACCAGGTATCCGCCGCCACCGCCGTTGATCACTACTTTATCCATGTCACCTGCACACTCGTCGAAGATGACTCTGTACTGATTGATCATGCCGAGCGGTGAAGTTCCGCCGTGCACGTATCCTGTCAGCTGCTTGAGCTCGACCGGCTTGATCATTTCGAGCGCATGCTCGCCGAGAGCCCTCGCGGTCTGACGCTGCGACAGTTTTGCCAGAGCCGGAACCACGAAGACATAGATGCTGCCTGTCGTGTCGCCCTTCATTACAAGTGTCTTGAAGAGTCTTGCCGCCCTGTCTGCTCCGACCATTCTCGAGTAGTCCTCGCCGCTGATGGCGCCCGGCGCCTCAAGGAATTCGTACTTTGCTCCGGCTGCGTCAAGAGCCTCAGTTGCAGGTGTTGTAATCTGTGCCATTTTATATATCCTCCTGTGAAGTAATCTTATTTTCCAAGCAATTATTATACACCCTAAAGCCATCCGCAGGCAAAATCAGGGTGCATCATGCCGCACTCACGGTCGTCCGCATGCGCCGGGTGGTGCCGCCTACACTTTTTCGAATCTGTATTTCTGCTGCACCTGAGGATACTTCTCATGGTCGACTTCACCGAGGAACATCTCAAGCGGGCGTACGAAGAGGCCGCCGTCTCCGTAGAGCGGCCTATACACCATCATGTCCTCACGCGTCTCAGTGTGCGTCGCCACTCCTACGATCTCATACATATACATTTTGCCGGCACGCTCTTCGTCACTCAACATCTCGCGCTTGAAATGCTGCACGATGTCGCCTGGCCTGAATCTGTCATTCATGTGATACTCCTGCCTCTCCTGATCGCGTCCACCCAATGGGTTAAGTCCATCCCGGTGGGTCACGTTCCCCCTGAAATGTGCATCCATGTGTAGTACGCACATTGGGGTTATATACTTACCTTTAGGAAAGTATATAACCCCAATTAAGTCAGTTCAATATTGTGCGTTGCCGCCTTATTCTTTCTCTTTCATATCGATCTCGAAGTCGACTGCTTCTTCTGACCCGGAATCTGAGGATGCGCTATCTGCCTCGCCGCCTGCAGGATCAGCGCCCTCATCCTGATGCTCTGGCTCCTGATACTCTTTAACCGGGTACTCTGGCATGGCGTACGGATCTTCTCCCGGTTCGGCATCCGGATCATATGCCGGCGCTGCATTCGGGTCGGCTTCCACGCCGCCTTCTTCATCCGAATCATACTCAATCGACCATTCTCCTGCGGCATTATCTATATCCTGTCTGTTCCTGAAATAGAAGACCGCAAGGCAGGCAGCTGCTATTCCCACAGATATCAGGCCCTCTTCTGTCAGGCCTTCTTCCACAACGAATGCAACCAGTACTCCGCCGGCGATGAACCAGCCTATCCCTCTTGGTACAAAGATCTGCTTCATTAGATAGACCGCAACGAATACAAGGCCGAGCGCTATGGTGCTCAGTTTTGCCGCGATCCCGTATGATTCAGTTGCTGATGCGCAGATTATCAGGCCGGCTATGAGCCAGCCAATTCCTTTTGCAGTTAGTTTCATAATGATTTACCTCAGCAGCAAGCCGTCTATCAGAGTCCCTTTCTGTTCTTTTTTCAAATTATATTTAGAATGTGTTTAAGTGACATACTCCCACCACTTGTAGAAGTGGGGGCTTCTCGCTCAACAGCTCCAGCGAACTGAGTATCAACGAGCTATCCCCGTGTGCCCCACGGTTTCTCTTTTAGATATAAGTTTATTCTTGTCATGAGGCTTTCAGTCTCATTGTTTCCAGCCTGATGTTTATCGCAGCGTTCACGTCCCTGTCCAGTTCGCATCCGCATTCGCAGTGATAGATACGGTCGCTTAGGGCGAGCGTTTCTTTGATCCTTCCGCATCTGCTGCATCTCTTGCTGGATGGATAGAACCTGTCTACCTTTACAAGTTCTTTTCCCCTCTCTTCCAGCTTGTATGCAAGCATTGTCCGCAGCATCCCGAAGCCATTGTCAGAAACACTTTTGCCGAAATGCAGGCTCTGGCTCATCGCTCTCATGTCGATGTCTTCGACCCCGATCACGTCATATCCGTCTGCGAGCCTTCGGCTCATCTTGTGCAGGAAGTCTTTCCTCTGATTCCTGACCTTCTCATGGATGACCGCCACTTTGAGTTTCTGCTTTGCATAATTGCGGCTGCCCTTCTCGCAGTGCGAGAGCTTCCTCTGCTCTCTTGCAAGTTTCTCCTCTGCCTGCCTGAAGTACTTCGGATACTCTGCTCTCGTTCCGTCCGACATCACTGCAAGTCCGTCCATTGCATAATCTATGCCAAGGTATCTCTTTTCTCTCTGCGCACCTTCTGCTTGGCTTTCACTTTCAGGTACTTCATAGAGAAGAGATGCATAGTATTTGCCGCTCGGTTCTTTCACGACGGTGACATTCTTCAGTATCCATCCTTCAGGGATCTCTCTGTGGATCCTTATCCTGACCATACCGACCTTGGGAAGTCTTATCTTATTTCCCTCTATGCGGATATTCCCCCTCACGAAATTGGTCTTATAGCTCCTGCGGCTGTGATGTTTGCTCTTGTATCTCGGTCTGCCTCTGCCGGGTACTTTCCTGTAGTCACGGAACGCTCTTTCCAGATCAAGCTGCACATTGCATAGAGCAAGTGAATCCACTTCTCTAAGCCACGGGTAGTCCTTCTTATATGCCGCTGGCCGGATCTCCATAGACTCTCCTGTCAGGTCGCTCAGCAGCCGGTCAGAAAGCATCTTGTTGTACAGGAATCTGCAGCAGCCGAATGTCTTAGCAAACAGCTCTCTCTGTTCCTTATTTGGTTCTATACGGAATCGCATCGCTCTGTTCATGGTATACTCTCCACGCATCCGCTCTAACAAAAAATGCAAGGACAACTATTAGCATCCTTGCACATTCATACCTGTACCTGGTCCGGCCGGATAAGACCTTTTTAGTGGATGCCTTATTATACCACGAAACATTTTTGCAAACAACCGTTCTTTGTTGGTGGCCTGCCATTTTTTAGCAATTCATCCCGCCACCTGTAGAGGATGGGGGAATTCTTGCTGTTTTTGTTGAATTGTAGCATTATTCGATTTCCTTCTCCAGTTCCTCGATAGAAGGCAATGTGCCCTTATACTTTTCGGGTATCAATTGTGATAGCTCGTAGCTGGAAATGCCAAGCGGCTGGCTGCTGGACTCAAGTGCATAGTGTGCATCAATTTTATCCATGTCCTTACATATAAGCAGTCCGATGGTTGGCTCCATCCAATCCTCTTTCAGCTTGTGATTTACCGCCACAACATACGATCCCAGCTGTCCAGTATAAGATGCGTCAAATTCACCAGCTTTTACTTCAAGTACCACATAGCATTTCAGCCTCGTATTGAAGAACAACATATCTATGTATTTCTCTTTGCTTCCTACTTCTATCCTTACCTCACGTCCTGCAAAGGCAAATCCGTTTCCAAGTTCAAGAAGAAATTCTGTTATTCTGTCCATCAAAGCATCCTTCAGTTCTTTTTCTCTATAGTTATCTGCGATAGAGATGAAGTCAAACTGGTACGGATCTTTAGTTATTTCCTGAGCAAGGTCACTGTTTCTGTCAGGCAACGTAATGGCAAAATTACTGACCGCCTTGCCCTGTCTCTCATACAGGTCCGTATCAAAGAAATTAAGAAGCATAGCTCTTGACCAGTTGTTTTCAAGCGTTTTGCGCACATAGAAGAGTGCTTTTTCTTTATCACTTTTGCACTTGTCAATCAATAATTTATGATGTCCCCATGGAATGCAAAACACGCATGTCTCGTTTAATTGCGCATCAACTTGGTGCGCAAATCCGGCCTCAGGATACATTTGATAGAAATTATGCATATATATCAGATTCCTTGGCGAAAAACATCTGACATTCGGTAACTGTTTTTTCAAATCGCAGCTGACATACTCATAGAAATGGCTTCCCCATGAGGAAGACTCTTTCTTCTCGTTCAGGTCTCTGCCTATTGACCAGTACAACCGCAGCATCTCATCATTTACTTTTACAGATGCTTTGCATTCTTTTGTTATATTGTTATAATAATGATAGGGTTGTAAAAACTAAGGATGTAATATATCGCTCTGGACTTTTCATCTCAACATGTAGCATTGTATATCGTAAAGAA
>CACWYF010000019.1 GCA_902765035.1 uncultured Eubacteriales bacterium | reverse complement strand
AGATGCTCCTGGAACCTGCATGTAACTGTGCAGGTCTCTGTAGCGAGCTGGGCGTCAATGAAATTGTATCCGCCCTCAAGAGCTCTCTCGAGAAGCGATCTGCCGTAGTGGCATGTTCTTCCGGACATGTAGTATGTAGCCATATCCGGTGATGTGCACCTAGGCGCTCTCAGTCTTACTGCAAAGCAGCCCGGCAGATCCAGCAGGACCTCAGGCATGAAATAGCAAGTGTATCCGAGACACAGATTGCCGTCTTCCTTGCCCTTGCGCACGAGGTCATTATTAGCCTCCTGCAGCAGGTCCTCAAAGTAGATCAGATGCTTTAAGTCACGCATTGTGTGTCACCTTTCCTCTCCCTCTCTGAGTTGAAAATCAGGTTGATTGAGCATGTTTTCATCTTTTATTTAACAAGTGGTCACATGCCTCTTCACCTTATACTATTGGTATAATTTTAAGGCTCTTGTGATAATTGTGTCAATGGGATATACTCATGAAAAGAGCGGATTTCATGCCTTTTCATGTATTTATTTGAAACATGATTTTCCACTTGTTCAGAATCCCCCACATGGGGATAATAAGTTGAGAAAAAACACAATTTATAGTGACCAGCTGTACAATAACCACTACAGATTCCCACCAGCGTTGACAATTGGTTAACTATTGTTCTGTACAGAAACAGGAGGACAAAATGCACGATCATAATCACCCGCACTCACATTCCCATGCAGGCGCATCTTCACCGGAAGAAGCTCTCGCTCTGCTCACATATATGCTCAGTCACAACCGCCATCATGCGGAGGAGCTGCACGATCTCGCGCACTGCTTTGATGATGTCGCTGAGGACCTGATCCATCAGGCTGTAGACAAGCTCGGCGAGAGCAACGACCTTATTGAGCAGGCACTTTCGCTCATCAAAAACAGCTCTGCAGAATAGAGTTTCTGTTCTGTACAGGAGCAGCTCATTTCAGCCTGCACGATAACAGCTGCATAACAAACGCCCGGACTCACGCTCAGCATGTGTCCGGGCTTATTTTTCTATTTGAACGAAGATAGCTTCAGTTTCAGCGTTCTATCGTTGTGGCAACTGTCACTATATCTCCGATGACGTTGATAATATTGAGAAGACCGCCGAAGAACACCTCCGCAAGTATCGCCAGCGGCAGCAGGTCCATTATAGCTGTAAAGACGAAAAACGGCAGGGGAACGGTGTCCCCTGTCGCACAGGCTGTCGGCCTTTTTACCACATATTCTCGTCAGGAATGTTCTCGATCGTCGGATCGATAGGCTCCTCACGCATTACAGTTCTCATGTACTGGCTGAACTCATCGCGGATAGCCTGACGTGTGTATACACGCGGGTCGCAGAGGTCGTGGCATACCCATACTACGTGGATGCCCCTCTCTCTTCCCTGCTCCTCGAACATTCCGTGCATGCCGTCGAGGGCTTTGCATGACATGTGCTCCCACATCATGACCATGTCAGCGTTCATCTTCTCGCAGAACTCCCACAGCTCATCGACCAGGACCTTGTATCCGCCGTGTGTACGGTTACGCATGATCATGTTCTCGTTGAGCCATGCCATGTCGTAGTAAGCCTGCTCTCTGTTCTCAGGTGTATCCTCGTCTGCGATCATTCTGGTGTTGACCATGGACAGCATGTCTGTCAGAGGAACAACGCCCCAGCAGTTCATCATCCAGTAAAGCATGTGGATGTTGTACTGCGGCTGAACTCCCCAGATGATGCATCTGTGTCTGTACTCAGGCGCCATCATGGTCTTCTTCTTGTATCCCTGATATACCAGCTTGGTGATCTTCTTGTCGATCGGCGGGAACTCAGGCGACCTGCCGCAGTTGCCCATGTAGTTGGTGTCATTATACAGGGAGAATACCGAGCCTACGAACTGAGGATAGTATGTGCTGTTGATGTCCAGCCACTCCTGTCTCTTTCTCGTAGCATCGTTGACTCTCTTGGCACATTCGAAATAGCGGGTCCAGTTCCACTTCTCGCCGGCATGATCCTCAACGAACTTTATTGCCGCTTTGATATCCTCTGCAGCATACTTCTGTACGTCGTCCTCTCTGTGGCGCATCGGCGCTGCCAGCTGGAATGTAGGGATGCCGTATTCTCTCTCAAGTCTGTGAGCGATGACTCCGTTGCCCATCAGTGAGCCGTCACAGGTCGTGTTGACCTGAACAGCGCAGCATCCGAGTACGGCAAAATCATCGTCGATCGAGATTCCTGCCTCTGCTTCAGGCATCGGGCATACATCGCCCGGCAGTCCGAATTCCTGAGCTACGTCGAGGTAGTGCGTTGTCGAGTTCTGTGTCAGGAGGTTGGCTACGAACATAGTAGGAACCTCTCTGAGGATAGCCTTGGTCTCGTCGAATCCCATCATGAACGCTGTCATTGCGTTCTCGTCTGTCAGTACGCAATGCTTCGAGTACTCTTCATCGTTGCCGGTCCTGATGTCGCCTCTGAAGATGTTGTCCATCGTTTTGGCTACATCGTAGATGACGAAGTTCATGGCAGTGTGAGTTATGCGAAGCGGCTCGTCACGCAGACCAAGTGTGAACTTGTCCATCATGTGCGGTACAGCGAGGTAGTTGGCCATCCATCTGTAGCGGAACATAGCCTTGATATTCCTCGGCTTGGAGATGAACTTAGCGAGGATGGACATGATGTAAAGCCATCTGCTGTAATCATACAGTGTATCCTTGACGCCTCTCCACTCACGGCGTCTCATTACCTTGCTCTTGCCGTTTGTAGGATACAGATGTCCGAGAGTCTGCTCTCCCTTGCGCCTCTTCGGATTATCTATCTTCTTGACTTTCTTGAATGCCATTATTTTTCACCTCCCCGAAGCTTCTTGATCTCGATGCTCTCAACGAAGGCCTGCACTCTTGTGCGCATCTGACCTGCGCCGGAGGCTATGTTGTAAGGTCTGTCTACCGACAGAACAGGGAAGCCGTAGTCTTCTCTCAGCATGTGTGAGCCGAGCATGCGCTCGTATGCCCACGGATCGCAGAATTTGACCTGCTCATAGATGATGCCGTCCGCTTTGTACTCCTTAGCGAGGTCTGCTACATATTTCTTGCGGCCGTATACCTTATCCATGTTCATCATGCGTGGACAGTTGCCCCAGTATACATAGTGGCGGCAGACCTGTGTAAGTGCATCTTCATCCGATTCAGGATCGATCACGATAGGCTCTCTGCCCGGGAATCCGCCGAAGCAGTATCTGTCAGCACATACATAAGTGCCGCAGTCCTCGATCAGCTTGATGAATGCCACGTCATCGACTTCCGATCCGACGACCATGACGCGGGCTCTCCACTTCTTCCCGTCAGGCTCTCTGTGTTTTATTTCTTCAAGTGTCTCTTCCAGTTTATCGATGACCAGATACTTAGGTGCGACATATGTTGCAAGCGTCAGAACGGCAAGCTCGTAACCTGTGATCCTCGGATCATCCTCTTTGCGGAATTCTCCCAGCTCTCTGATGAGTCTGCACACGTGATTGTGCTCTTCAACAGCTTTGAGGATCGCCTCATCTGAAATATCTATTCCGTACTTCTCATGCAGCGGCTTAAGTATGTGATTCTTACACTGCAGCACGAGCAGTTCAACTCCGTTCTCGTCCGCCTTCAGCGGAATCTCCATGAACTCGTAGAAGAAGTTTTTCTTTCCCTCGTCCATGGTATGCAGCAGATGCATGTTTTCAGCTGCACGGTTCATCATTGTACATCCGTCAGCGGCTATCAGGCAGTCGGCAAAATTAAAGCCTCCCTCGATAGCTCTCTCCAGCAGCGCACGGCTCGTCTCGCACAGCAGGTTGGTCATATAGTATGTTGCTATGTCAAGAGAGCCGGAATTAGGCGCAAAAAGACGAACTGAGAACGAGTTGCCGAGGTTCATCAGCGGTTCCGGCAGGTTTTCACATGTGAAAGCTGCACAGATCCTGCCATCGGCCTTGGCCTGTTCGATCAGTTCGTTGTTTGCAGTCTGCAGGAGGTCTTCGAAGTACAAAAGATGCTTAAGATCTTTCATAGCTACACCTCTTTCTTATTCCCTCTCCATAGAAACAGAAAAGTCCCCGCCTCCGATTAAGCGTGAGTATGCGGAGACTTGGTCATTTCCGGTACCTTTGTTAAAAGTGTAACTCTGTTAACTTGCATTTTCAAGAACTTACGGGACACATCTGCAGGTTTTCATAACATAATTATGTTATCCGATCATCTCAGTGAATTTCTTCATAACACCCGGGATATCGATCTGCTGCGGGCAGACCTTGGCGCATGAACCGCATCCGACGCATGCTGAAGGCAGCTTGTCCTGCTCAAATGCAGCAAGTGCCATCGGTGCGATGAATCCGCCGCCTGAGTATGAGTGCTCGTTGTAGAGCGACAGTATTCTAGGGATGTCCAGCCCCTGCGGACAGTGAGTCGTGCAGTATCTGCATGCAGTGCATGGAACTGTTCCGGCGTTCTTTCCGGTCGTCTCGAAGTGAGCTGCAGTAAGAAGTGTCGCAATGTCATCATCGTTAAGCGGCTTCTTCTCATCGAAGAATTCAATATTCTGCTTCAGCTGCTCGAAGTTCGACATTCCTGAGAGTATCATCGTTACTCCAGGTACTGATTCGAGGAATCCGAACGCCCAATTGGCAGGTGTGTAATCCGGATTGCTCTTGGCGAGGATCTTCTCAGCCCCGAGGCAGGATTTTGCCAGCTTGCCGCCTCTCAGACCTTCCATTACCCAGATAGGCATACTGATGTTGTTGAGTTCTTCGACCTTGCTCCTGGCATCCTGGAATTCGAAATCAAGATAGTTGAGCTGGATCTGGCAGAACTCAAGGATCCTCCAGTACTTCTTAATGAATCTGTGCATGGTCTCGAGGGAGCCATGACAGGAGAATCCGAGATGTTTGATTTTTCCTTCTTCTTTCTTCTTAAGGAGATAGTCCGCCAGGCCGATCTCATCATCGAGATACTTGTCTATATTCATCTCGCACACATTGTGGAACAGGTAGAAGTCGAAATAGTCCACCTGGCACTTCTCGAGCTGCTTCTCGAATATCTCCTCGATATGATCGAAGTTCGAAAGGTCATAACCCGGGAACTTGGATGCGATGTAGAAATCCTTATGATCATACTTCGACAGCGCCTGTCCGAGCACAGTTTCACTGTTGCCTCCATGGTATCCCCACGCCGTATCATAATAGTTGATGCCGTTAGCCATCGCATAGTCGACCATCTCCTGCACAGCCGCAGCATCCGGTTTTGCATCATCACCATCGATCACCGGCAGCCTCATGCAGCCCATGCCGAGACCCGACAGCTTGATATCCTGAAAATCGTTATAATACATCTCATTCCTCCTCTTGTGTCA
This sequence comes from uncultured Eubacteriales bacterium, assembly GCA_902765035.1. Lineage (GTDB taxonomy): Bacteria > Bacillota > Clostridia > Peptostreptococcales > Anaerovoracaceae > Crickella. Next base: position 5,655 of record CACWYF010000019.1, on the reverse strand, counting down.
CCGGGGACGGTCCTTTTTGACACATTATTTCACTATAATGAAGTTCTCAGTAAGATCGATCTGTTCAAGAGTCCCGTCGAACGTCGTACGGATGCCCATGATGTCGGTAAACACGATCTTTCCGTCCACGAACTTGATATCTGCGACATTCTTCGCAAGAAGATTGCTGTCATCAACACTGTTTCTGTATACATTTGAAAGGCACATTGCTTTTCTCCTTTCTGCTACTTGCTGTATCTCTTTCTGATTTCTTCCCAGTCGACCTCTTCCTTCCTGAAGAAGTACTCGCGGTCGCGGTCTCCTATCTCACGCATCACCCTGCACGGATTGCCGACTGCCACAACATTAGCCGGTATATCCCTGGTAACTACGCTGCCTGCGCCAATGACTGCCCCTTCTCCGATGGTAACTCCCGGAAGGACTGTCACGCCTGCGCCCAGCCATGCGTTTTCCCCGATGTGGATATCCTTGTTGAACTGCAGCACTGTGCCATATCCCGTACGGAGTTCAGGCAAAACAGGATGACCTGCTGTCGTCAGTGTTACATTCGGTCCGAACTGTGCCCAGTCTCCTATGTAGATGTGTCCGTCGTCAACAAGTGTCAGGTTGAAATTAGCGTATATATTCGATCCGAGGTGCACATGTCTGCCGCCCCAGTTCGAATTGACCGATCCCTGAAGGAAGGTGTTCTCCCCGCATTCTGCGAAGATCTCCTTCATCAGCTTCTGTCTCTCTTCAGCTTCATCAGGTCCCATGTGGTTGAATCTCCACAGTGCATCCTGATACTGCATCTGCTCAGGCATGATTTCATCTGACCCGCAGTCGTAGATGAGCCCAGCCTCCATTCTTTCTCTCTCAGTCATTTAACTATCTCCGGATATGTGTCAAAAAGGACCGTCCCCAGTGACACATTATATTCTTTCTGCGATGATTGCTCTGTCGAGGCCTGCAAGGTCTCTGATCTTGTGTATGTCTGTGAAGGTCTTGGCCTTGCCGAGTATTCTCTTGACTGAGCCTGCCTGGTCATAACCGATTTCCAGGACGAGCACGCCGCCTGTTCTGAGGTGTGCGCCTGCGTCCTTCGCGATCCTTCTGTAGAAATCGAGTCCGTCCTTGCCTCCGTCGAGTGCAAGTCTCGGCTCTTTTTCCCTTACTTCTATGCTGAGTCTCTCGATCTCTTTCGTCTCAATGTACGGCGGGTTACATATGATCATGTCATATTCCCTGTCCGGCGGAAGTGCATCAAACATGTCGCCGAGGAGGAATACACATTTACGGTTGACTTCATTGAGTCCCGCATTCTGCATAGCGGTCTTCAGCGCCTCTTCCGAGATGTCCGTCATCGTCACGATCGACTCCGGTGACTTGACCGCAATGCTGACGCCGATAGCTCCGCTGCCTGTGCACATGTCGAGCACGTCAGGATGCGCCCATCCCTTCTCCTCGATTATCTTAAGAGCTTCCTCAACAACGACCTCGGTATCGAGTCTTGGTATCAGGACATTCCTGTTGACTCTGATAGGAATACCCATGAAATCCTGCACCCCTGTGATGTACTGAAGCGGTGTGCCTGTGAGTCTGTCCTGTATCCTTCTCTCGTATTCCTCAAAGTCATCCTCTTTCATGAGCTCCTTGCTGTGAGCAATGATCTGGGACTGCGTCATTCCTGTCGCATATGAGAGAATTATGCGGGCTTCATTCTTGCCGTTTTCGATCATGCTGAGCGCGGCCTGTCCCCACTGCAGTGCATTCTCAATTGTAGTTATATCATTGGTGAATCTGTTCTTGATGGCTCTCTGCTTTGCCTCTTCCTGGAAGTGGTCCGCTATTCCCTGTGCAAGCGAGACCCCATCCTCAGAGGTCTCGACCATGGTATAGCCCTCTGAATCGAGCTCGTTCAGAAATTCGATCGCCTTGTTGATGCCTTCCTCTCCGTTTGCCGCTTCCTCTTCGGCATCCTCTTCCGGAAGTTTTTTGCTCATTACCTCAGAGCCCGGCTTCCAGAACGTATCTCCGATCATGTTGCCGTCCTTATCGACAAATCCGTCAATGACCGGAAAGTCCTTGTCAACCAGAACAGCCTTGAGCGAAAGGATCGCAACTTCAAGCTGCTCATTCGTCGGCTCGGCTGTCGTGAGCTTCTGCAGCATGAGGCCCGGATAGCTTAGTATCCTTACAAGTCTGCCGTCAGAGCGGCCTGCCCATTTCAGCAGCTCATAGCTTATGCCTGCAATAACAGGGATAAGGACCAGCCTTGATATGATCCTGAGTGCCAGGTTAGGCCATCCGAGCAGGCTGAAGAGCAGCAGACTGATGATCAGCACGAACATCAGGAAGCTCGTTCCGCATCTCGGGTGCAGTGTGTAAAACTGCTGCGCATTCTCAGGCGTCAGCTCGAGGTTGTTCTCATAGCAGTGGATCGTTTTGTGTTCTGCCCCGTGATACCTGAACAGAGTCTCTATCTCCTCCATCTTCCGTATCAGGACGATGTATCCGATGTATATGAGGATCCTGAGAACGCCTTCTGTCAGATTCAGCACTATCGCGTTTTTTATCCACTTCCCGAGGAAGTTGACAGCCCATGTAGGGAATATGACAAAGAGCGCTATCGAAATGACTATGGCGAAAACAAGAGACACCGACATCAGGATGTTCCATGCAGCTCTCTCGCCGAACCTTCCGTTGACCCACTTCTCGAATCTGCCCTCTTCCTCTGCGTATTCCTCAGGCGCATACTTTTCGAGTATGTCTGCGGATTCCATCAGTGTGGACATTCCGTTGACAAGAGACATTGCAAAAGCAATGATGCCTCTGATGAACGGATACTTCATCGCCTTAGGCTGCTCCTTCTTGAGCTTGGTCTTAAGGTAAAGCTCGCCGGAAGGCAGACGCATCGCGATTGCAGTCCTCTCAGGGCCCTGCATCATTACGCCGTCCATGACAGCCTGTCCGCCGATAGAAGTCGGACACGCTTCCTTTATGAAGATTTTACTGTAGTCCAGTTTTGCCATTTTCGTTGTTTATATACCCCTTTGAATGATATGCTCCGTCCCTCTGTACATATCTATCTCATCTTCTTGAGCATGAAGTTTACAAAGTCTGCATTGCTCTTGGTACTCGAGAGGTTATCGATGATCTCCTCAGTGACATCCATTACATTGCCTGATGCCATCGCCCTTCTCAGCATGAACATCACCTGATATTCCTCCGGTGTCAGAAGCAGATCTTCTCTTCTTGTTCCGGACTTGTTGAGGTCGATCGCAGGGAATATCCTGCGCTCGCTGAGCTGCCTGTCAAGATGCAGCTCCATGTTGCCGGTTCCCTTGAACTCCTCGTAGATGACATCATCCATCCTGCTGCCTGTATCAACAAGTGCGGTTGCAAGAATGGTGACACTGCCGCCTTCCTCGATATTCCTTGCAGTTCCGAAGAACTTCTTAGGCGGGTGAAGTGCGCCCGGATCAAGACCGCCGGACAGTGTCCTTCCGGAAGAAGGCACCTCCATATTGTATGCCCTTGCAAGTCTTGTGATCGAATCGAGCAGGATGACAACATCCCTGCCTGACTCGGCAAGTCTTTTGGCTCTCTCTATTACCATTGAAGCGACCTTGACGTGGTGTCTGGTCTCCTCATCGAATGTGGAATAGATGACCTCGGAATGCTTCAGGCTCCTCTTCATGTCGGTGACTTCCTCAGGTCTCTCATCTACAAGAAGCACGATCAGCTCGATGTCAGGATACTTATCCTCGATCGAAGCAGCGATCTTCTTGAGAAGCACCGTTTTGCCTGCCTTAGGCTGTGCGACGATAAGACCTCTCTGTCCGCGTCCGATAGGAGCGACAAGGTCCATAACTCTTGTTGAGAGATCGATGCTTGAATTCTCAAGCACGATTTTTTCGTTAGGGAAAACCGGTGTCAGGTCGTCAAAGTGAGGACGTCTTTTCGACGCACCCGGGTCCATCCCGTTGACTGCCTTGACGTACAGAAGAGCACCGAACCTCTCTCCTGCACGGGGCTTTCTTGTGATGCCGAGGATCTTGTCTCCGGTCCTGAGACCGAATCTCCTGATCTGGCTGTTTGAAACATATATATCCTTGTTCGAAGTGAGGAAGTTGTCGAATCTCAGGAATCCGAATCCGTCTTCTGCTATCTCCAGTATTCCTTCGACTTCAGGTCTTTCCTCCTGAGCCTCTCCTGCTGCTTTTTCTTCGGCTGATCCTGCCTCTTTGATTTCAGCATCGTCAGTCACTTCAGGAGCCGGCTCCTTCATTTCTTCTTCAATTACGTTATTCAGTTCGTCAGACATTTCCCAGTCCTCCTTTTTAAGATAGGGTTTATTTAAGAATGGATTGAATATATAGATATACAGCTGTGCATTGTTTACAGCTTACAGCTCTTCATTAGCTCCTACTGTCGTCAGGATCTCATCCTCCGACTTGTCGACCTGGCTGACTTCAAGCTTCTCTATATCATCAGGGTCGACCGCCTCGCTCAAAGCGAGCAGTGTAGGCGACAGATATACCGTCGACAGCTGCTTGCCGTCGAGACTTATTATCGATCTCTCGGTGAAATTGCTGCCTCTTATGTAGTACCTGTCTCCAATCTTCTTGATTTCCTTGATAGAGATGTCCTTGTGGCCCATCTTCATATCCGATGTCTTATACGGGGAAGTTCCTCCGAAGACATAGTTCTTCCCGTAGAGCATGTCGTATGCGATAGCCTCCATGTCATCGAGGTATGCAGGATCATCTTCGGATACCGTCTGCTGGTAGTCGAAGAGTATTCCTTCATGAGAAAGTCCTGCGTCATCAAGCAGGATCGCTCCGCTCTGATAGGAAGCGATGTTTCTGTCCTCCTTCTCAAGACCGATGTTGTCCCAGATGACATATCTCGTCTCATACAGGCTGTCAAGCTTATAGTTCTCCTCCTTGACATCAAGAGCCGGGATGTGGTCGCCGTATATTATCATGACCGTAGGCTCATCAGCCTCGTTGATAGCATCTATAAGATCCCCGATGAATGTATCCATCTCATGGCATTCATTGAGGTAATACTCATATTTCCACTTCAGTTCTTCGTCGTCACAGGTGACCGTAGTATACGGGTTCTTGAAAATGCGCTCAGTCGGATATGCTCCGTGTCCCTCAACCGAGATGACATGCAGGAAATCCCTGGACTCGGAGTCCTTCATGATCTCCAGGATCTGATCCGTCAGAACAGTGTCCTTGCACCAGTTGGTCGGTGTGAACGTTACATTGTTCATGTATTCAACAGAAGTAAATGTGTCAAATCCCATGTTGGCATATACTTCGTTCCTGTTGTAGAAAAGTGCTCTGTGGTCATGAAGCGCGCTTGTCTCGTATCCGTGGCTCTTGGTCACATACGCCATGTTCTCAAGCGTTTCCTTGCGCAGTTTGCCCTTGTACGGATACTCGCCCGGTCCGAAGAATTTTGCACTGATTCCGGTCAGCACCTCAAACTCAGTGTTCGCCGTTCCCGCTCCGCAGGCAGGCACCATGAATGTACCGGAGGTGTACTCCTCTCTCAGTTTGTTGAAAACAGGCGTAGGATCCCTGTCCACCCCGATATTGGCATAGTCCTGTGCCACGGTGAACGACTCCATCTGGAGCACGATGATATTCGGATGCTCGGTGC